>CAUEYG010000210.1 GCA_959021945.1 uncultured Eubacteriales bacterium
GCCATCCTCCTGAATCTGCATTACCTCATCAATGGTCGAGATAAGCAGTTCATTGGTATGTTCCAAGGTTTCTACGTCTACAACCCCGCGCTCCATCTGCTTTGCTGTTTCTACTGTTGCAGTTTTCAGAGTTTCTGCATTTTTTCGCAGCAGCTCGTTGGTCATATCTGTTACTGCTTTTTGCGCTTGGGCCGCTTTGTTGGAATGCTCCACACCCAGAGCAATGACCATCTGACTTTTCCACAATGGAACAGTATTGACAAGCATGGACTGGATCTTTTCGGACATCAGCACGTCATTATTCTGGATTAATCTGATCTGAGGCGCAGTCTGCATGGAAATGGTTCTGGTCAATTCCAGATCATAGATCTTTTTTTCAAAGCGCGCGATGAGGGAAGCATAGTCGTTGGCTGCATTTAAGTCCTCACTGAGCTTAGTCGCCTTGGCTCTTGACATCATAGCAGGCAGCTCCGCATCCTTAGCATATTCCAGTTTTCGCTTTCCTGCTATAATGTACATGGTAAGCTGTTTAAAATAATCCTGGTTCACTTCATACATTTTGTCCAGCATAGCGGCATCCTTCATCAGCTGAATCTGGTGCCCCTCCAGCACTTTGCATATGTTTTCTATATTAGTTTCCGCCTTGGCATAACGGGCTTTCATAGCCGATAGCTTATTGGCGTTCTTTTTAAAAAATCCAAAGAACCCCTTTTGCTCTTCCTCTGCATCAAAGTTTTTCAGCTCGCCGATAACTCTGGTCAGTGTCTCCCCCACTTCTCCAAAATCCTTGGTCTTAACGTTTTCAAGGGCCTGTTCGGAAAAGTCTGCGATCTGCTTTTGGGTGCCTGAGGCATATTGCAGCACAGTTTGACTGTCATACAGGTCAATCTTTTTAGAAAACTCTTCTACCTGTTTTTTTTCTGCATCACTGAGAGGATACTTGGCATACTCTTGTTCTGCTGTCAATGTTTTGGGCTCTGCTTCCTGAATGTTAGGCTCCTGTTTCAGCTGAGGCTCCTGCCCCATGTTAAAATCTGTATTAAAATCACTCATCCCTTTTTACCTCCGTTTATTTCATTTTCTGTCAGCCCCTCTTGGGCAAAAAGCGTTTTCAAAACAGCGATATCGCTGGACACATCCATGGCTACATCTACATACATACTGTCATAAAGCTTTTCATAAGCTTCATTAATGGTATCCAGGGTTTGTGCGATCTCGCTCTTTGCTTTTATCATGGTTTCCCCTTGTACGCTCTGCTCGTCCATCTGCCTGTAAGCATTGACCAGCTTTTCTGTTGTTGGCATATAGTAGCTCATAAACCTTCTTAATTGATCTACTTGGTCCGGATTCTGCTCTACATATTGGAAAATCTTTTTCACAATTCGTTCCATCCGATACAGTTTTTCTGAAATTCCCTGATCGTAAATAGCGTCGTTAGCTTCCCTGATTGTCTGAATATAAGAATTTCCTTCTTCAATGACTTGTTTTAACTGCTCATCACCGACGGTCTCACCTACAGTATCCTGAGATACGGTCTTTTTTGAAGACTCTCTGCAGGCCGCAGCGCTGTCACGGGCCTGGATGTACTGCGCATATGTGGCATTGGTGCCGATAAAGCAGGTTTTATGGTCATCAATATGACCTTCTGTGAAAAAACCTTTGTCAATCATGCGCTGTAAGTCCCTGGCTACAAAACGAGGGCTTTTGGCAGTTCTCTGGGCTAGTTCTTTGATATTGCAAAAATCTCGATTTTGAAGTATGGAAAGATATTTTTTAAAACGGTTGCACCGGCCAAACTTTTTTGTACCGATTACAGCTAAGATCAGCCCTGCCAGGAAAAGAGGTGCCATCCCTCCTGCCACAGCGCCTAAAACACCTGCCGGCACAGCGCCCACTGATGTCATGGTAAGGCCCAGCAGCCCTGTCACTATGCCTGCAGCGCCAAAGGCTCCTGCCAGCGCCCAGCCTAAAATCATCATAATAAGTCCGGATATCTTTCCCGGTGTTTTTTTTGCAATCGGTATCCGGGCCGCCAGATCAGCTGTTTTCGAAAATCCCTTAGACTCCTGAGCCTGTTTAAAGGAAGCCTGCTGCTCTTCATAACTGTCATCTCCATGATACAGCTTGCCATCCAGCCCGTTAAAGCCGCTGTCTGTCCCCCTGCCGCCGTAAAAAGCCTGGTCCACTTTATTTCGAATATCCCGGTTAAGCTGATCAAAATTCATATTGTAAATGGCATCGTTGACACGCCTGCCAATATCATTTCCCAAATCTGTAAAATCTTTTAAATCCATACACCCTCACATCCTTGTTTTTGTCTCTTTGTCAAGTATATCATCTTTTCATTGATTGGACAATAAAAGAGCTGTTCCTTTTTCAGCGCTGTATTCTGAAAAAGGTCAGCTCTTTTTATCAATATGACAGTTCTTCTTATCTTATTTCCAGCAGTCTTGGGTTTGGATATTTTGTTCCGTCTTCATTATATACATAAAATCCGATTCCGGCTTTTTTCCCCAGGAAGCCGCAGTCTACCATTCTTCTCAAAGAAACGGCCGGTCTGTATTTCGGGTCGCCGATTTCTTCGTGCAGCACTTCCATTACTGCTAGTTCTACGTCAATCCCGATCATGTCCATCAATTCCAAAGGCCCCATTGGGTGATTTAAGCCTTTTTTCATACCCATATCAATTTCTTCAATGCTTCCGATCTTTCTTTCAACCAAAATACATGCTTCATTGAGCATTGGAATCAGCATACGGTTTACAATAAATCCGGCTTCGTCCTCAGCTACGATACAAGTCTTTCCTAAGAACTCGCCCAGCTCGCTGGCAGTTTCAATGGCCTGTTTTCCAGTCTGGTAGCCTCTGACAATTTCCATAAGCGGAATCTTTGGCACTGGGCTGAAAAAATGCATTCCTACAAAACGGTCTGGATTTTCAAAGACACTGCCAAGAGCGGTAATGGAAATGGATGAGGTATTGCTGGCAATAACGGCATCTTTCTTTGCATGTTTTTCAAGCTCTTTCATAATGCTGACTTTTATCTCTTTATTTTCCGCAACTGCTTCAATAATCACATCAGCATGTCTGCACAATGATAGATCTGTCACAAAATTAATCCTGGAAAGAACAGCGTCTTTCTCATTTTCACTCAGCTTGCCTTTGGCAACTTGTCTCTGCAAATTTTTTGCAATTCCCTTTCCGCTCTTTTCAAGCTGCGCTTTAGAGATATCATAGACAACTGCTTCCAGCCCTTTTGCAGCAACATTTTCCACAATGCCGGAACCCATAAACCCGGCACCTACAACAAACACCTTTTTTACATTCATGTTATTCTGCCTTTCTGCTCTACTACAATAAAACATCACCTTACATGAATGTTATTTTACTTGACTGGCAAGGCTTTTGCAATAGCCATTAAAATATACGCAAAATTCTAATATGCCTGCCGTTTTACTGGTATCTCACGCAGCGGGTCCTCTTTTGTCTGCCTAATAACGTTCCGCATCCATTGCAGCAAGTGCACCAGTTAATTCCTTCTTCCTTATCAGCAAAAAACTTCTCAGGAAGATAAGGATCTGCCAGAGCCTGTCTGCCCAGAGCTGCTGCATCGAACATGCTGCTTTTCACAGCATAATCTGCTATTGGCAATAAGCGTTTTTCCCCTAGAACAGACAGTCCGCTTCCAATAATCACGGTTTCTGGTCTTACTGCTTCTTTCAGCCATTTACAGGCAGCCAGATGGAGGAAAAAAACGTCTCTTCGGTTGGGACCAGGCGCCATTAAGTTCCAGCTTATACGAGCATTTCCCAGGGATTCAATAAAATAGTCCGCGCCTCTGTTCTCTAATCCCCGGCACAGATCAAGCGTTTCCTTTAGGTCCAGGTGATTGCCTGAAGCCCCGCTGTATCCTTGACCTCCTTGTATGCCTTCATAAACAGAGATTTTAGCGCCTATCAGAAAGGTTCTGTCAGGTATCGCGCTGCGGATTCCTTCACATAAATCAAAGGCAAAGCGCCGTCTGTTTTCCCAGGAGCCGCCATATTTCCAAAGGCGGTCATTGTAGGGTCTTAAAATCTGAGACCCAAGATAGCCGTGGCAAAATTTTAGGTCTACGCCATCACACCCGATCTTGTGTAGAAACTGAGCGGATTTTATGTATTGGCTGATTGTACGGTCTATATAAGCTTCGTCAACTGTCTGACCGCCAAATAAAAGATGTGGCTTTACACATACTTTGCGGGAAAATTCTTCTGAAGAAAATTCGCCGGAATGGTTTAACTGCACGAGAAAAACAGTATCTGGAAACTGTTCCTTTATGGTTGTCATGAACGATTTCCAGGCAGTTCGGTTTTCCTGGTTTTCCACATCCAAGAGCAGCTGGTGCTTGGTGCTGCGGCTCTCATACTGCATGGTTACAGACTCCATAACTACAATACCGGCCCCTCCCCGGCAGTAATCAAAGTACCGCTTTATGGTGGACTCTGTAAAGAGTCCCTTTTCATT
>CAUEYG010000211.1 GCA_959021945.1 uncultured Eubacteriales bacterium
AGCTTCATACTCATCATTATACAACATATGCAGCGGTCCTTCAAATCCTGCACAGGCCGATGGCTCGATCCGTATGCCTTCTGCATCAGCAAGTAATTTGAGATAACGATATAACTTGTCATCTTCCACAGTATAGCTCCCCTGCAGAAATGTCTCCATCACAGTTCCTACCAGCTTGGAGGGGCGGCCCACTGCTAATCCGTCCGCCTCAGTCTTTCCATCTAGCCCAATATCCTGTACACTGATTTTATCGTGAAGCCCGGTCATCATTCCCAGTGTCATACAGGGAGCATGGGTAGGCTCTGCAAAAATGCAATGGACATGAGGTCCCAATAAGGTTTTCAGACCAAACGTCACGCCACCTGGTGCTCCGCCTACACCACAGGGCAAATACACGAATAAAGGGTGTCTTTGGTCTACTTTGATCTGCTGCTGTTCCAATTGCTTTTTCAAACGTTTTGCTGCAACAGAGTAACCGAAAAACAAATCTATCGAATTTTCGTCATCTACAAAGTGGCAGTATGGATCATTAGCCGCCGCTTTCCTCCCCTCTGCCACAGCCTTTTGATAGTCTTCAGGATATTCAATGACCGTGACGCCTTTTTCTCGAAGCAAATCCTTTTTCCATTGGCGGGTGTCAGCCGACATATGGACAGTCGCTTTAAAGCCCAATTTCGCACTGATGATGCCAATGGATAGTCCCAAATTTCCTGTAGAACCTACGGACACGCTGTAGTTTGAAAAGAGCTGGTGAAAAGCGTCCTCCGCCAGCTTTGTATAATCATCTTCCAGGCAAAGCATCTTTTTTTCAAGGGCAATGGATTCTGCAAGTTTCAGTATTTCGTAAATTCCGCCTCTGGCTTTGATAGAGCCGGACACAGGTAAATGGCTGTCACACTTGAGAAAAAGTCTTCCGTCTATG
This sequence comes from uncultured Eubacteriales bacterium, assembly GCA_959021945.1. Classification (GTDB taxonomy): domain Bacteria; phylum Bacillota; class Clostridia; order Peptostreptococcales; family Anaerovoracaceae; genus Hominibacterium. The sequence goes on from CAUEYG010000211.1 coordinate 923, forward strand.
CCTAAGGCCTTTCGCATGTTTGGTATTTCTTTCAGCTGCGACTCAATAATGCCGTTTGTCTTTGCTGTCTCTGGAAAAGCTTTTTTCAAATAAGGAGCAAAACGGGCCAGTCTAGCCTCTGCATCATCGATATCTTTCATGCTGTATGGCAGCTGCTTTGTCTGTCCATAACAGGGATTCCCCCAGTAAACTTCTTTATATTCACTCATAGGAACAATAAGGGGTGATTTCTTTATCAATGTATCTATATTCATTATAATTCCTCATAAAAGAAGGGCTCTTGGCCCTTCTTTGTCTCTCTTTATATAATTTTATTAATCTGGTTTCCATCCAGCCATTTGTGGATGTTATCAAACACGATTTTTGCTCTCTTTTCCATAGACTCTGCTGTTGCAAAGGCTACATGAGGAGTTACAATCGTATTTGGCGTATGCAAAAGCGGGTGTTCTTTGTCAAGGGGCGGTTCTGTTTCAAATACGTCAATTCCCGCACCTGCCAGCTTTCCGCTGTGAAGAGCCTGCGCCAAATCATGAGAGTCAACGACAGGGCCTCTGGCTGCATTGATGAGAATAGCCCCTTCTTTCATAAAGGAAAGAGATTCTTTGTTAATCATGCCCTTAGACTGTTCTGTTACAGGGCAGTGAAGCGTTACGATATCCGACTGTTCCATCAGTTCTTTTAATGGCAGATACGTGATTTGCTCTGTACTTTCTTTGTGGGAAAACCCATTATAAGCAATGGTCCTGCAGCCAAAAGCGCGGCACAATTCACCTACTCTGCTTCCAATGGCGCCTGTGCCAATAATTCCTACAGTCTTGCCTTTCAGTTCATTGCCCACCAGTCCGTCTTTTGTCTTTCCTTTTCTGCAGGCTGCATCTGCCTGAGGAACATTTCGCAAAAGAGACAGCATCATACAGAGAGTCAGCTCAGCAACAGAATCATTGGAATAGCCGGAAGCATTGCTGACAGCCATACCTCTTTTCTTTGCCGCACTTATATCCACATGATCAACGCCTGTAAAGGCAATATCAATAAACTTTAAGGAAGGACAATTGTCAATCACTTCCCCCTTTAAGGGCATATTGGCGATGATGAGAATGTCTGCATCTCTGCACCGCTCAATCTGTAGCTTTATATCATCATTTCTCTCATAGCAGACAAAGGTATGTCCCTCTTTTGTAAGGGGTTCCATATACTGCTTTAACAGTTCCTGATTTACGGCAAGTGATTCCAGCATTACGATTTTCATTTTCTCTCCTCCAAAGTTCCGTCTTTCTTAATCCGTGGTTTATTCAGCATTTTATACTCATACATGCGGCGGTCTGCTTCCCGTAATATCGCACTCCTGTGTCTGCTCCCAAAAGACGAAACATATACAACCCCATAACTAAATGATTTTATATACCCCTTCTTTTTTTCCATTTTTGAAAAGGTATTCCGTGCTTCTTCCAGTTCATGCTTCAACAATTCCTCAGAAGTACCCCTTACTAACAACAGGAATTCATCGCCACCAATTCTTGCAACCTCCGTATTTCCTTGTATTTGAGATAATAAACCAGCTGCCTGGCGAATATAACGATCCCCTTCTTCATGACCAAATTCATCATTTGCATATTTCAAATTATCTAAATCAATAAATGTAAGACAAAAGGCAGTACTTTCCTCAATCCATTTATCCAGCAACTGCATAATATAATGTCTGTTGTGTAAGCCTGTCAGTGCATCATAAAAAGCAAACTCCTCCATTTTCTGTTCATTATATCGCTTTTCTGAAATATCTGTGATAATGTAAGCTTCCGCAGGCTGCTCATCCCAAGAAATGGTTTTTCTTTCTATAAGAAAATACCAGCAGGAAGGTGTACCTGTGTTCTCGTCAGGCATAGGCACTGCTGCTTCCCACTTTTCTTCTGTCTTATCAGCCTTCTGTCCCCTCTCTTCAAAGCTGGCTTTTAATTGCCGACTGAGCAAAGGGTGTTCCGTCTCCAATTTTTTGAACGAATTGTTGCGGTAAAGCTCCCGTTTTCCTTCATCTGCAATAATAATAACATAGCTCTCCAGATCATCGGTTACTTTCTGAAACAATTCTTTTGTTTTAATGGCATCATCTCTGCTCTGTTCCAATCGTTCGTTTCGGTCAGACAGCTGGCGCACCATGCTATTAAAGGCTTCGGAAAATTCTCCCATATAATCAATCCGCTGGCTATAGTCGCCTTTGCTAATTTGCTGTGCCTGCCATGTAATATGCTTCATGGTAGCATGCAATGCTTTCAGAGGACCTGCTAACACATTGTTATGATCTGGCATTTGGATATCAAGCTGTCCGTTGCTCAGCTCTGTACTCAGCCTTTTCAATTCACTGAGCCATTGAGAAAGCAACTCAAGTCCTCTGCCTAAATCCCGAAATTCTTCCGGCAGCTTTGCAAGCTCAAGGGGCTGTATTTCTTCTTTATAAATCATATCTCTCAGGTAATTAAAAAGAATTTCCTGCGGCGTATCCTTCATTCTTATCCCTCTTCACAACGAGTTGCTTTGATCTGTCCGCGAAATCTGCAGACCCGATCACCTTTCGCCCAACAATCAATTTCCTGTACTAGATACTTTTTACCCGTATAAGCGTATAATAAACCTTCAATAAAACCTTCATCATAATGGCACACTACTTCATTCGTACTCGGTAAACCGCTGCAGTCCAGATCTTCACCCACAGTCAATATCAAGGATTCTCCATTTTTATCAAAATCCTCCACCCGCAGGATACCAATTTTCAGTTCTTTGAGGACTGACTGCAGCTGTGAAATAAATCCGTCAAAGTCCTGATTGAGATCCAGAGTATTGATGGCCAATTCTTTTCCTGCCAAGAATCCGGCTTTTATAAAAAGCTCATGGGCCTTTTCTTCCCCCAATTCTTTTACTAATACGTCAAGCATAGTAAACTCCAGCAGGCGGTAGACCATCACAGGCATTTCCTCGCCCAGATGCTCTCTGCCTTTTTTAATATCGCCAAGGCTTTCCCATGTAAAAATATTATGAGTTTCTCCAGATTTTTCTTTGAATATGTTGTCCATCGCTATCCTCGTTTCATTGTACAATCTATTTGTATAAAGGCTCTATCCATATGAACTATTATATCACACTCTTTTCTTTCATGGAAATTTTCACTAAAAAATCGTGACATTACGCATAAGCTGTCTTTCTTTATTCAATGAAAGAATTGCTTAAGATATAGAATTCCTCCTGACTTGGCTGGTGCTTTTTCTCCATTTTTTCCAGAGTATCGTCGTATCTTTGGGCCTCTTCCTGGGAAATTTCCATAACAGGGCTTCCCTTATAAATCCATTTTTCCCCCTTCAGCATATTGGGTTTCAACTCTTTTGCCAACATAGCTGCCGGGTATTTTCCATTTTCTAAACAAATGTTGTATTTTTTACAGCTTTGAAAGCCGCAGCTCACATAGTTACTGGGACTTCCAAAGATCACAACAGTGTCATAACCTAATTCTCTGGCCTTTTCAAAAGAGTGTTCCATAAGGCGTTTTCCATAGCCCATTCTTTGATACTCAGGAGAGATACAGACAGG
>CAUEYG010000212.1 GCA_959021945.1 uncultured Eubacteriales bacterium
CGCCAAAGCGGCCGGAGCATTTCTAGGAAAAAGAGAAGCAATTCATATTGATGAACAGGATGGCAAAGATTTAAAACTTTCATCAGACAAAAGGAGTGAAGCAATAATCTTTGCTCTTTTAGAAGAAAGCGGACTTCCTATTTTATCAGAAGAGTATGGTTTCAAAGGAAAGCCTGAACATAAATATTGGATCGTTGATCCATTAGACGGAACAGTAAATTATTTGAAAGGTCTGGATGACTTTTCTTGTGTTTCCATCGCTCTATGGGAAGAGAATCAGCCCGTTTTAGGAGTGGTATATTGTTTTAAAAAAGACGAGCTATTTTATGGCGCTCTCAATCATGGCGCGTACCTTAACGGGCAACAAATAAGGCCAGCGAAAATAGAGAAAACAGAACAGGCTGTTATGTCCAGCGGTTTTCCTGTAAAGCGCTCTTATGATCTTTCCAGCCTTGAGAAGTTTATAAAACAGATACAATGCTTTAAAAAGGTACGTATGTTTGGAGCTGCTGCTCTTATGGGAACGTATGTTGCCTGCGGCAGATTGGATGCATACTTTGAGGACGGAATTATGTTGTGGGATGTAGCTGCGGCAGCTGCCATTGTTCAAGCTGCAGGAGGAAAAGTTTCTCTCAAACTTTTGGAGCAAAACAAATGCTCCTGTCAGTGCTTTGCCACACAACAGCTCATGGAGGACTATTATGCTCAAGGCTTATGATTATGCAGGTTTTAAATTACAACCATCTGAGCTGCAGGATACTGATTTTTTTCATAGGGAAAAAGCCATTGCTCATAGTTTCACCTTGGAATTCTCCATGGATGGAGCAGAAAAACGGTGTCCGGTATGCGGAGGAAAACATACCAATTATTTTTTTAGCCGATGGGATATTGAATATTTATTTTGTAAAGACTGTGGGAGCATCTTTGTACCTGTAAAAAGAGAACTCATTCAAAAATATCTCCAATTGGAAAAAATGAAAGTACTGAGGATATCAAAAGACTATCAGGCGCAAGCGGAACGCCGCAGAGCATCGATTTGGGATGGACAAGTGCTGTGGGCAGAGTATCGTATTTATCGGTATTTGGGACACAATACAAATCTTGATATGATTGACTGGGGAAATCGCTATATAGGCTCTGCAAAGCGATTTCAAAACTCTGGCATGTGCGCTAATTATGAACTTAGAGATTCTCCACTTCCTTTAAAAACAGATAAGTTGGATCAGGCGGATGTGGTCTTGTACATGAATCAGCTGCAGCATGAAATCAATCCAGTGGAAACGCTAAAACATCTAAAAAAGAGCTTAAAGCCAGATGGGATCTTGATTTTAAATACACGGCTGGGGAGCGGATTTGATATTTTAACATTAAAGGGTGATATGGATATGTTGTTTCCCTATGAACATGTTCTGCTGCCTTCCAGAAAAGGTCTTGAACTGATTTTGCAGCAGGCAGGCTACCAGTTGCTGGAAATTACGACTCCTGGAACACGTGATATTGAAACAGTATTGAAAAATAAAGAAAAGATAGAAGACAGCAATTTCTTTGTAAAATATCTGCTTGAAACAAGTGATGATGCAACATTAGCAGAATTTCAGCGATTTTTACAAAAAAGCGGACTGAGTTCTTTTGCTCAGGTGATTGCTAAGGTGAGGAAATAAATTGAGAAAAATAAGAGCAGTAATCATAGGAATGGGACGTATGGGCAAAACCCGCTATGATGCTATGATGCGCCACGGTGGTTATGAGATTGCAGCAGTCTGTGATCAAAACAAAGAATGCATCAGCCATTATCCAGTACAGCAGTATACGGATTGGAAAAGTTGTATTGACAAAAGCCATGGGGATGCGGTAATCGTATGCACTTATAATCGGGAGATTCCGGATATTGTTTGTTATGCCTTGTCAAAGGGCTATGCTGTATTTTCTGAAAAGCCTCCTGGCAAAGAGCTGTCCGATGCTTTAAAAATGAAAGATGTATATGACAGCATGGAAAGCCCTATATTAAAGTTTGGATTTAACCACCGGTATCACAATTCTGTTATAGAAGCCCGTGCGTTGGTAGACTCACAGATTTTAGGGAAAATAGTCTGTGCCAGAGGTGTATACGGCAAAGCAGGAACTCCTGATTTTGAAGACGAATGGAGAAATAACAAGCGTTTATCAGGAGGGGGAATTATGTTGGACCAGGGCATCCACATGTTGGATCTTATGTACTATTTTATGGGAAAATTTACGGAAATTAAAAGCTCTGTAGACCAGCTGGTGTGGAAGGATATGTCTACCGAGGATTCAGCTTTTTCCATTTTGAGAACAGTAGATGGTACAGTGGCGTCTCTCCATTCCAGTGCAATCCAGTGGAGGCATAAGTTTAGTCTGGACCTGATTTGTGAAAAAGGGTTTATTTCACTCAATGGACTTCTGACTTCTACTATGAGTTATGGCGAGGAAACAATCACTTATTACAGAAAAGATCTGGAGCAAAAAGTCGGTAAATTAGGAAAACCACCGGAACATACAATGTGCTTTGATTCAGACCAATCCTGGGACTATGAGATGAAAGAATTTTATGATGCTGCAGCTTTGGGGAAAGAGGTTACACAGGGTACGATACAGGACGCCGTGAATTTAATGGAAATGGTAGAAGGGATCTATGGTGCCAGAAGCATATAGCTACAGAAAAGCGCTTTGGAAGGATATCGTAAAAAATGATTAAATCCAACTATAAAAGACAAATTGAATACCAACCATCAGCATTTCGAACAAAAGTGTATCTTTTATTTGAAAAAATGCACCTTGTGAAAGCCGTCAAGCATGTGTTAATCATTATAAGGCGAATAAGAAAAGCAATTGGAATCCCTTCAAGGTATATGAGTGTGGAAGAACGAGCTCGTTTGGAAAAAGAAAGATTGTTTTTAGAGGCCTATACCCAGTATCTGAAAGAGATTGACCATCTGGCAAAAACAAAAGATATTGACAACCTTGTAGTCGTTTCAGGTTACCTTTCTACATTTAGCAAAGGCGGAAACCTGTTCTTTAAACAATTAGGGGAACAAATACCTACACTCAATTGGCTCGTATTATCACAGTCTGGCAAACAACTGTCAGAATCTGAGCGGCATAAAATAGCATTTGATACCTTATGTATGCCAAAGGTTCCTTTTAGAGGCGGATATGATCAAAATGTTAGTGTGCATTGTTCAGATGAAATATTAAGGACAATTAATCAAAAAAGGTATCTTCAGAACGGAGTTTCCAACATCAAAGCATATCATGACGATATGGGTGATGGATATGCAGAAGCAATGGTATATTACACCTATGTTAGTACGAAGGCCTTAATTGATAAGTTACAGCCCTGTATGGTAATTATCCACAATAAACTGTACGCTTTACATGACATTATGGTAAATGTCTGCCAGGAGAACCATGTGGAAACCTTATACTTTGAGTTTGGTGCAGTTCCTGGAACTTTTTCTTTAGAAGACAGCGGACAAATGGGGGCAAGCCATGTAGCTGTTAAGTTTAAAGAATTTAACCAACTCCCTGTTACAAAAAAAGAACACGCTTTCGCATACCAGGTTTGCGACTTTATAAAAAAGAACAGGTTAAATCGCAATCAACAAATTGGAAGATCCGTGAAGTACGACTTGCAAAAAAAATTAAAAGTAAATCGGCCAGTAATTCTATATGCAGGCCAAAATGATTTTGATTCAGGAATTTGTCCATATGATGAACATGCAAGAGAGTTTCACTCTCCTATGTTTTCAGATTCAAATGAAGCAGCAATCTATTTAGCTGAAATTGCAGGAAAAAATAATTGGAATTTTATTTATAAGCCGCATCCGCTGCCTGTAAAACATGGAAGATGTCTCTCACATGGGCTCCCTGAAAACGTAATATGGATTTCTGATGCAGATATTAATGAGATTATTGATCTTTGTGATGTTGTTGTTACAATTTTATCTCAAGTAGGGGATATTGCCCTTATCAGAGAGAAAGCTGTATTAATGCTAGGATATACTCAGTTAAAACAAAAAAACTGTTGCTATGAAGCATATCAATTGAACTTGATAGAACCACAACTAAAAAAAGCATTAAAAGATGGATATACAGAATCACAGAAAAAAGCTTTTATGTATTATATCGCCAGATCTTTAAAATACTATTTGTTTGATGATTTGAACAGCAGAACCTTACGCTATGGAAGGTCAATAAAGTCATGCGGGGAATACCTTCTTGAACATACCACATTGCCAGCTGCATCACCAGTGGAAGAATTAAACATTCAGGAACCATTTATTTTTGAAGAATCTCAGTTTTTTCATAAAAAAATCGTATGTACTGAAATAGATTTCCTTGATCTGTTGGCAAAAAAGGTAGGCAAGGAACATATACGCGTCAAGTTATATGATAAAAGCAGCGCTGTGCGTTTTACAATACGCGGCTACAAAACTTGTTATATAGAAAAC
>CAUEYG010000213.1 GCA_959021945.1 uncultured Eubacteriales bacterium
GCGATCTGAACCGTTCCAAAGAAGTACGGATGCTGATTCTGGGACTGGCAGTAGTTCTCATGTTAGCAAATCTGCTGTTTGGTGCTGTTAGCCATGGAGCTATGAACTGGATTCGCATAGGCGGTATTTCCGTGCAGCCTTCCGAACTTGTAAAAATCGCTTTCATTATAGCAGGGGCCGCTACCTTGGACGAACTCTATGAAAAAGGAAACTTAACGATCTTTATGATCTTTTCCGCCTTCTGCATGGGTTGCCTGGCTATTATGAGTGACTTTGGAACTGCAGCTATTTTCTTTGTCACATTCCTGGTCATCGCCTTTTTGCGAAGCGGAGATTTTTCTAAGCTGATTCTCATTGTAGGCGGCGTGGCTCTGGCAGGAATGTTGGTTCTCACCATGAAGCCACATGTTCGGGAGCGGTTTTCCATATGGGGTCATGTATGGGAAGATCCTGTAGGGAAAGGGTTTCAGCAGGTTCGGACCATGTCAGCCATTTCCAGCGGCGGTATGCCGGGTGTGGGAGCCGGCAACGGTTGGTTTCATAATACCTTTGCTGCTGATACGGATTTAGTCTTTGGTCTTCTTTCTGAGGAGTGGGGCTTTATTATCGCCCTTCTGGCCATCGCCTGTATTGTAACCCTTGGAATTTTTGCCGTTCGTTCTATTATTGCCGGCCGCTCTGCTTATTACAGCATTGCAGCTTGCGCTGCTACCTCTCTTTTTATTTTTCAGACCATTCTCAATGTGTTTGGTTCTGTAGACTTACTGCCGCTGACAGGCGTTACCTTTCCCTTTGTATCCAGTGGCGGCACCAGTATGATTGTATCTTGGGGACTTTTAGCCTTTTTAAAGGCTGCGGATACACGACAAAACGCCAGCTTTGCGGTACAGCTGGATGACCGAGTGACGGGAGGAGGTATTGGATCATGAAAAAAATAGAAAAACGTGCGATTATGTGCCTCCTTTTAGCAGGCGTGCTCGTCATTGGATTGGGAGTGTTTTGTTTTCGTTATGTGAAGGACGGTTCAGACTGGGCTACCTTCACTGCCAACAAGCAGGTCTACAATGATAAGGGCCGATTATCCAAAGGTACCTTAAATGACCGCAACGGCAAGATGCTCATGAGCAATACCAGCGGTAAAATGAAATTTAACAATGATTATGGCATACGAACAGCTACCGTTCATCTGACAGGTGACCGGAGCGGGAATATTGCTACTGGCGCCAATAAAGTTTTCGCCAGCAAGTTGGTAGGCTACAGCCTTCTCTCCGGCACCTACTCCTTGTCTGGAGAAGGGCGCAATGTGAACCTGAGTATTGATGCGGATATTTGTGCTGCAGCAGACGACGCCCTTGACGGCCGCAGGGGAACAGTAGGCGTATACAATTATAAAACAGGAGAAATCATCTGTCTTGTCAGCTCTCCAAACTATGATCCTACTGACCCTCCAACAATTGATGAAGATGATGATTCAGGAATCTATATGAACCGCTTCTTTTCATCCACCTTTTCCCCAGGTTCTATTTTTAAGCTTGTCACAGCAGCTGCTTCTATTGAGAACAAGTCTGATTACGCTACTTGGGAATACACCTGTACCGGCGAGGAATCCTACGGTTCCTCTGACAGAGTAACTTGTCAGGAGGCCCACGGAACGGTTAACCTTCAGCAGGCTTTAGCGGATTCCTGCAACTGTTATTTTGGGAAGCTTACAGAACAGCTGGGGCCTGATATTATGAGCGATTATGTGGAAAAGACCGGTCTGACAGTGAGCCGGGATATAAGCGGTATTTCTACAGCAAAGGGTTCCTTCCAGTTTCCTGACGGAGGAATCAATCTTGCATGGGCCGGAATCGGGCAGTACAAAGACCTGGTTAACCCCTGCACCATGATGATGTACATGGGCGCAATCGCCAATGACGGGCGAGCTGTGCAGCCGAAAATTCTTCATAGTGTCAAGTTCAGCAATGGGATTCCTGCCAGCTTTCCATGGAAGTCCTGGACTAAGCGGATGATTGAAGAAGATACTGCTATGATTCTGCAGAATATGATGAGAAATAATGTGGAGGATAATTATGGCTCTGACAATTACCCGGACCTTAACATCTGCGCAAAGTCAGGAACTGCGGAAGTGGGGGACGACAAGAGGCCAAACGCCTGGTTTGCCGGATTTTTAAAGGATGAGGACCATCCTTATGCATTCATCGTTTTAGTGGAAAACGGCGGTTTTGGGAGCCAAGTGGCCGGCAGTGTGGCCAACGATGTCCTACAGGAGATCGTAGAAAAGTACTAGTCTTTCCGCATAGGAATTCAGATGATAATGATGGGGATTGAAAGAGGCCGGTTCATTGAACCGGCCTTTTTTATGGTTTCTATGTTATACTTATGCGATAACATGCTCTTATTGCAATAACTGCAGTACGCCTTGCGGAATCTGATTAGCCTGAGCCAGCATAGCCTGAGAAGACTGAACCAGAATATTGTTTTTCGTGTAAGCCATCATTTCTTTGGCCATATCAACGTCGCGAATTCTGCTTTCAGCAGCTGTCATGTTTTCCGTTGTTACACTCAAATTGTTAATCGTATGTTCCAGACGATTCTGGATTGCGCCCAGATCACCTCTTGTAGAAGAAACCTTATTGATAGCAGCTTTCACTAAATCAACTGCAGCCTTAGCTCCCTCCTGCGAACTGATGTCAATACTGCCTATTCCCAGAGAGTCTGTACTCATAGATTCAATGGATACTGTCAGCTGATTAAAGTCATCTGAAGTGTCTCCGATTTGCAGGGTCAAACCTTTCGTTGCATCAGCATCCAGTGTTCCCGGTTTTGTAAGAGAAATTTCTGCCTTGATCCCCTCTAAGGTTGTCAGATCCGCGTCCTTACCTGCATAGCCGCCTGTGACTTCCTGAAGCGTAATAACACCGGAAGCATTACTGCCCACAGTAAACATATCATTACCCGCTGCTGCTACTGTGATTCTTGATATTGCAGTATCCAGATAATTCGCATCTGTGGTTTTTTCAAAATCTGTCATATCAATGACTTTTTCGTTTTTACCTGCCGTTACCTGGCTATCTTTACCCAGTTTAATCACATAGGTTTCATTGCCAATGGTTAATTTTGCTCCGTCAACTAGCTGATCAGCAGTCAAATTAAACTTCGTGTTCGCCAGTGTGCCGTCTGTTGCTTCCACGCCGTTTGTAATGGTCAGAGAACCTGCGTTTAAGGTGCCCTTGAAGACCCCTTTTGTAGCGTCAGTATTATCAGAAGAAGCAGAAACAGTCAGATCTACTGTTAAATCTGTGCCCTTTACATCCTGAGAAACCGCTTTTGCTCCATCTACTTCTGTTTCAGACAGCGTAAATTTAACAGAACTTCCATCAGCTTTGGCACTATACACCAGATCTCCGATTTTGATACCAAGAATATTTTTCCCTGCAGTTCCGCCTGCAGTGCCAGCATCTACCGTACTGTCATTTTTATTAATCAAAGTTACCAGAGCGTCAGCTATATCTTCCCCTGTAATCGTGCCTGGGTCCTTTGCTGAGAAATCCAGTTCGTAAGCTGTTCCTCCAATAGAAACTTTCACCTTATTAGCAGCATCTTTTGCTACAACTTCATAAGATAAAGAGGAAAGGTCAATACTGAATTCCGGTTTTACCTCAGCTACGCCAGCTTCATGCACAATCGTATTTGTTCCCACAGTCGCTCCTACTGCTGGGAAACCTGTAATTGTCTGTACAACATCTTCTGCAACAGCCTCTTTGCGTGAGCCATCCAGCAGATTGATTCCATTAAAGTTCGTTCCCTCAGAAATACGATCAATTTCATCTTTCAGAGATTGGATTTCTTTCTGCAGATTTGCACGGTCAACACCATCGTCATAAGTACCATTAGCAGACTGATTCGCCAGCTCTACCATACGGTTGAGCATAGAGTGTACTTCTGTCAGAGCTCCTTCTGCTGTCTGTACAAGGGAAACACCATCCTGTGCATTCTTCTGAGCTGTTTCCAAACCAGTAATCTGTGCTCTCATCTTTTCCGAAATAGCAAGACCTGCCGCATCGTCTCCCGCACGGTTGATTCTGTAACCTGAGGATAGTTTCTCCAAGTTTTTGGACACTGCACTGTTATTGTTGGTCAAGTTTCTGTAAGAATTTAATGCTGCAATATTGTGTTGAATTCTCATTTTGTTACCTCCTGGTATTTTTCAGGGGACTTCCTTTTTCCCCTAACTTTAAAAGAAATAAGAAATATATCTCATCCGCCCGGACCGGTCAAAGCGGGCAGTTGAAATCAATCTAACGTCAATTATCTGTGCGACGCCTTTGTAATGCATTTGGGCGGCTTGTGGGTCTTTTCATAAACCTCACCTCTCAAAACCGGCAGGTCTTTGGGAGCATCAATGGCCAATTTCAGCGAACCGTCTACCGACACTACCTTGATTACAATAT
>CAUEYG010000214.1 GCA_959021945.1 uncultured Eubacteriales bacterium
ATTTTAAATGAAAAAAAAGAGTTTAATGGGAAAGTGGCCGTAATACAGCCCATTGAAAAAGGACGTGTTGAGGATCTCAATGAGCAGCAGGGATTGTATACCCTTTATCTGCGGGGAATGGAGCAAGGGAGGATAAAAAAGGAAAAGAGGATAATCAGCTGCATCAGCAGAGGGATTGACCCTTATGGAAATTTTGACGCTTTTTTAGATTTGGCAAAGGATGAAAATATAGAATATATTTTATCTAATACAACAGAGGCAGGTATTGTTTATGATAAAAACTGCAGGTTTGAAGACAGGCCGCCCAGCTCTTTTCCAGCAAAATTAACCAGACTTCTCTATGAGCGGTTTTCCCATGGCAGCAAGAAAAAAGGATTTATCATACTTTCCTGTGAATTAATTGATGATAATGGGAAAAAACTGAAAGACTGTGTAAAAAAGCACAGCCTGCAGTGGGGGTTAGGAGATCTTTTTATACAATGGGTGGAACATGACAATTTCTTTTGCAGCACATTAGTAGATCGTATTGTCACCGGATATCCTGCCAACCTGGCTATGGAAGAAACAAAAAGAAATGGATTTGAAGACAAGCTGATGGATGCTGCTGAGTATTTCGGCCTTTGGGTGATCGAAGGGCCGGATTGTTTAGAAGAAAAGCTGCCTTTTTCTCAGGCCGGGCTTCCCGTTCTGCTGACAGAAGATCACAGACCTTATAAAAGGAGAAAAGTACGCATACTCAATGGAGCACATACTTGCATGGTTCCCATTGCCTGCTTAATGGGTCACAAGACAGTAAGAGAGAGCATGGAAGATGAAACCATCCATTTGTTTCTTAAAAGACTGATTTACAATGAGGTGATCCCCACGATTAAGCTCCCAAAGAAGGAGCTGGAACAATTTGCACAAGACGTCTTTGAACGGTTTCAAAATCCTTTTATTGAGCACCGCCTTTTGGATATTGCTTTAAACAGTATTTCAAAGTGGAATACTAGAGTAAAACCTTCTTTAAAAGATTACGCAGATCAGAGAGGTGTTCTTCCTCCCCATCTCATCTTTGCGCTGGCTGCTCTGATTGTCTTCTATAACAATCAAGAGATCAAAGATGGAAAAGAAGTTGAAGGTTTCTTTCATAACAGAGCCCTACATAAAGAGACAAGCGCATTTGTGGAGGCTTTCTTAAAACGAACTGATTTTTTTCAGGAGGACCTTACTGTAATCGAAAATCTGACAGAGACTACGGCAGGCTTTATAAGAGACATAGAGGAAAAAGGTATGAAAAAAGCATTATCTGATTTTCTGGAGGTGATGGAAAGATGAAGTGGATTCAAATCCATAAAAGAGATAATGTGGCTGTGGTCCTTGACAACAGGGGAATGGCGGAAAAAATTCCGGAAGGCCATAAATTTGCTTTAGAAGAGATCGAGAAAGGTGAAAAAATTTTTAAATATGGTGCTCCCATTGGCATTGCAGTCCAGAAAATAAAAAAAGGGCAATGGGTCCATACCCATAATGTAAAGACTTTATTAGATGAAAAAACGGAATATGAATACGAGGGGCCTTTGGATGCCTTTAAACTTCCCCTTAGAAGATCTTCCTCCTTTCTGGGCTATTTGAGGAAGGATGGGAGATGTGCCGTGCGAAATGAGATCTGGATTATTTCCACAGTAGGATGCGTCAACTCAGTGGCGCAGGAATTAGCAATGAATGCTCAAGGATATGGTCAGGGAAAAGTAGATGGAGTTTATGCAATTACACATCCTTATGGATGCTCCCAGATGGGCGAGGATCAAGAAAATACGAGAAAAGCACTGGCAGCTCTTGCTGATCATCCAAACGCAGGAGGGGTTCTTGTGCTGGGGTTGGGATGCGAGAACTGTAATATTTCAGTATTAAGAGACTATTTTTCAAAAAATCTAATGAGAGAGAAACAGCGTATCAGGTGGATGCAGTGCCAGGATGAAAAGGATGAACTCCAATCAGGAGCACAGCTTATAAAAGAATTAATTGATTATGCTGCAAAAGACAAGAGGCAAAGAGTGGAGGCAGAAAAGCTTGTAATCGGCTTAAAGTGCGGAGGTTCTGACGGCTTTTCTGGAATTACAGCCAATCCTTTGACCGGTTCTTTTTCTGACAGGCTCTGCCAGGAAGGAGGAACCGTGCTTTTAACAGAAGTTCCTGAGATGTTTGGGGCTGAAAGACGGCTGATGAAACGCTGCAGGGACAGGCAAACCTTTGATAAAACAGTAGCGCTCATAAACAACTTTAAAGACTATTTCAGGCGGTATGATCAGGTTATTTATGAAAACCCTTCTCCTGGAAATAAGGATGGAGGAATAACAACTCTGGAAGATAAATCATTAGGATGCATACAGAAAGGAGGGAGCACACAAGTTATGGATGTTCTGCAGTATGCAGAGCAAGTGAAAGAAAAGGGGCTGAACCTTCTTTGTGCTCCGGGAAATGATTTAGTAGCGTCTACGGCTCTTGCTCTATCGGGAGCACACATTATTTTATTTACAACAGGGAGAGGAACCCCCTTTGGCGCATTAGTGCCTACTGTGAAAATTGCATCAAATCATAAAATTTATGAACAAAAAAACAATTGGTTTGACTTTAATGCAGCCCTGCTGCTGGATAATAAAATGCGAAAAAATGTGGAAGATGAATTTTATCAGTATGTTTTGCGCATAGCATCTGGCAAGCAGACAAAAACTGAGGCTAAAAACTATAGAGATATGGCGATTTTTAAGCAAGGAGTAACATTATGAACAATACTTATTCCCAGATAGAAATAATATTTCGTGGTGCAGGGATCATTCCTGTCATACAGCTAAAAGATTATAAAAAGGCCGGGAGTCTGGCAAAAGCCTTAGCTGCAGGGAAGATGTCTGTAGCAGAGGTAACCTTTCGTGAGGATAGAGCAGAAAAGGTAATTGAAAGAATAAAAGGGGAGCACAGCAAATTAACAGTGGGAGCAGGAACTGTTCTCACGATGGACCAGGCAAACAGAGCAATTGATGCAGGAGCAGACTTTGTTGTTAGCCCGGGATTTAACCCTGAGATTGTGGAATCTTGCTTGAAAAAGGAGGTTCCTGTTTTTCCTGGGTGCGTAACGCCAACAGAAATTGAAAGAGCCATTTGTTATGGTTTACATGTTTTGAAATTTTTTCCTGCAAAACAGTTTGGAGGTATACCAGCTATCAAAGCTTTGTCAGGACCTTACCCCCAGGTGCGATTTCTGCCTACAGGAGGGATTACACTAGAAAACCTGGAAGAATATCTTTCCTGCAAACAGGTAGTAGCCTGCGGCGGCTCTTTTATGGCAAAGCCTGAGATGCTGGAAAAAGAAGATTGGGAGCAGATAACAAAGCAATGCTCAAAAGCAGATTCTATCGTAAAAAGGATAAGGGGGTAAAAATGGCGGATATTATTACATTTGGTGAGATTATGCTGCGTCTCAAACCAGAAGGAAAGCTACGTTTTTTCCAAAATGATAAAATGGAGGCCACCTTTGGCGGCGGAGAGGCAAACGTGGCAGTGTCATTAGCAAATTTTGGGATAAACACTGCATTTGTAACAAAGCTTCCCACTCATGATATAGGAGAGGGGGCTTTGCGATGTCTCCGCTCTTTTGGAGTTGATACTAGCAGAATTGTACGAGGCGGCGAGAGGGTAGGAATCTATTATCTGGAAGCCGGGGCGTCGCAAAGGCCGTCTAAAGTGGTTTATGACAGAGGGAATTCATCCATTGCCCAAGCTGTTTCCGATGATTTTGACTGGGATATGATTTTTCAGGGAGCAAAATGGTTTCATTTCACTGGAATTACTCCTGCCCTTGGACCAAAATTGGCAGAGATCTGCAAAGAGGCTTGCCGTGCCGCTAAAGCGCAGGGTCTGACAATAAGCTGTGATTTGAATTATCGGAAAAAGCTGTGGACGTCCGAGCAAGCGCAAAAGGTAATGGGGGATCTGATGGCCTATGTAGATGTCTGTATTGCCAATGAGGAGGATGCGGAAAAGGTATTTGGGATAAAAGCAGAAAACACAGATGTAGAGCAGGGGCGATTAAACCACGAAGGCTATGTTTCTGTGGCGCAGCAGCTGATCAATAGATTTGATCTCAAGTATGCTGCAATTACACTGCGAACCAGCATTTCCGCAAGTGACAACAAGTGGGCTGCCATGCTGAGCGATGGGAAAAACCATCTTTTTTCAAAAGAGTATGGGATTCATATTGTAGATCGCGTAGGCGGCGGTGACAGCTTTGGGGCAGGGTTGATCTACGGACTGCATACAAAGATGGATATGAAAGATGCCTTAGAATTTGCAGCAGCAGCCTCTTGTCTCAAACATTCAATAGAAGGAGATTTTAATAGAAGTACTGTGGAAGAGGTGAAAAAGCTGATGCAGGGAGATGGAAGCGGACGAGTGCAACGATAAAAGGGTA
>CAUEYG010000215.1 GCA_959021945.1 uncultured Eubacteriales bacterium
ACATCAACTTACCGTTTCCTGCAAAACAGGTTCACAGGAAACGGCCTTTTCAATCTGCTCGTGATTTACCGCACTCTAACCTTCTTCGCCTTGCTGTAGCTGCCGTAAAGCTTGGTGCGCCCTACCTTCTTGTAAGCTCTCACCTTTGCATAATAGGTCTTCTTCCGTTTCAGCTTTTTGAAAGTTTTGCCGGTGGTCTTGTTTTTTGTAATGGTAGCGGTTTTCTTGCCCTTTTTAAACTTGCTATTCTGTGCGATGATCACCTGATAGCCGGTAGCTTTGGTGTCCCGCTTCCAGCTGACTTTCAAGGTCCTGGATCTGGTGGATTTCACCTTTGGCGCTGCCGGTTTCTTTGGCTTTACTGTAATGGCCACCCGTTTTGTGGCTGCGTTGTAGTTACCATTTGCAGCTGCGGTAATGGTGATGGTAGCTTTGCCCGGGCCTTTCAACGTAACTTTTCCGGCGCTGTTGACTGTTGCCACTTTGGTATTGCTGGATTTATAGGTCAGCTTTGTTTTTGCTTTTGCTCCCAGGCTGAATGGTTTGCTGCCGTAGGTTTTGGTGAAGGATGAAGCCCCTGTAATGGTTTGTTTTGCCTTTGCTACGGTAATAGTGATATTCTTTGTAGCTGCATTGTAGTTTGTTGTTGCTGCTGCGCTGATGGTGATGGTTGCTTTGCCTGCGCCCTTAATAGTCACAACTCCTGTGCTGCTGACAGCTGCTACTGCCGGGTTGCCGGACTTGTAGGTCAGCTTACCCTGAGCTTTGGCCCCCAGGCTAAAGGCTGCATTGCCGTAAGTTTTGGTAAAGGATTGCGCAGAAACGGTCTGAGCGGCTTTGTAAATCGCAAAAGTTTTCGTGACTGCTCCACCATAATTCCCTTTTCCCGTGATCGTGACCTTAGCAGTCCCTGCATTGATGTTATTGCTGTAAGAAACCGTATAATCCACATTTTTGCTTAACAGCTTATCTCCATCTTTTACTGTTACCGCAGGAGTCAGCGCCTTTCCCGTATAAGTCTGGGCAGGGATCGTAATGGTCAGCTGGGATACCCATTTTTGCGAATCATTGTACAAGGAATCCATCAAAGCCTGGGTCAGCTTTTGCGGCGGAGAAATACGTTTTCGGCCGGTTGGCTCATAACGATCAAAGAGCCATGTAGTGCCATCCTGCCTTACAATAACACTTGGCCTTTCCCGATACATAGGGTTAAAATCTGCCACACCTTTAAGCAGCTCTTTGTCATTTATATAAAGCACATGATTTTTATTGAGGGCAAACCCCTCATCTTTTTTTATCCAGGTTGTAGCGTTTCCATCATTATCATAAAAGTCTCCGCCAGTTGTTTCATAACCCTGTTCCGTAAATTGTTTAAAGGTTCCCGGCAGTGATTTTATCTCTCCTGTTTTAAGGTCACATCTGGAAATCGTATAGTCCTGAGCTGTCAGCAGCCTGCATTCCCTATCACCTTTGGGGGCGTCTTCTTCGTAAACATAAAAGGCTTTGTAAGATACCACTTCTTTGTCCAAGATGGCTTTGAGTTCATAGATGTGCCGGTCCGTATCGCCATCATACTCCGATGTGACCAAGTAAGTTTTTCCATCCGTTCCAATGACCACATCAGCACTTACAATTTTTTTAATGTTCATGGCTATCTGCTGCTTTTCATATGCCTCTTCTCCATAAGTTGCTGTATAGAGAATGCCTGTTTGAGTCAAGAAAAGATTCTCATAAATCTGTGTAACATTTTGTAGATTCTCCAGTGTTTCTTTTTCATCCCACAGACTTTGTACACTGCCGTCTTTTTTCAGTATCCAGCCGTATCCGGTCCAGGAATCTACATTGGAGGCAACTTTCGTATTATCATAAGCAGAATACAAATCTCCGTTTTCCAAAAGCAAATAATTGGCATCGCAATCCTTTACATTCGTATACTGCTTTTTTATATTTTCTTTTTCATCAAGAACGACTCCCTTTCCTGAAGTATCAAGGTACACACGGCTATAGGCTTTTTTAATTCCTGTGTATTTCTTGTAATCAATACGGCCCTCTTCATCACCATGGTTTAGCCATAATTCTTGATTGGCATTCAAAATGACGGAGCCATAGCGATCAATAGCTGCCCCTATATTCTTGTCTGTTTCCAGTTCCTCATCCTGAACCACATAAGATTCTGCATTTATAGTAAAGCTGGCAGTTTTCTGCCGTTCATCAGCGTCTTCATAGATTACCTGGATCGTATTCTCTCCTACCTCTAATTTGGTTTCTGCAATGCGCATGTCATGATAACCTACCAGGCAGGATGGAAGTGAAAAGTCCCCGTCAGTTTCACATACTACGAAATCAGAGGTTTGATCTGTATAGGTGATCTGCACGGTCACACCGCTATAAATAGCCTTATCGTCTACACCTGCCAAAATCTTTTGCAAGGATGGCCCTTTCACTACCTGGATAGAATCTACCGTTTTTGCCTTTACCCCTGTAACGGACATCTTTTTGGAAAAAGTCAAAAATTCTTCTCCAAACCGGGTCAAATCATCTGCCATCGTGTAGGTCAACTGAAGATTATTGGAGCCTTCCTTTAGTTTCGTTTCATCCACTGTGATTTGGCATCTTAATCCGTTTGGCTGATATTTAGTCTCTAATTCCATATCATCGTAATTTTCATCCCTATCAACCGTTACCAATTCCCAGCTTTCATCATCATACAGAACCTTTACTTCAAGCCCCTTCATCGAGTAATTGGCAAAACCATTTGTTCCAATATAGGCATTTTGCTGTTGAGGCATTTGTGTAATTTCCATTCCTTTAAGAAACTTTATTTTTTCTGCCTGTACCATAAAGTCTTTGGAAGCTTCTACCACAAATTCCCAATCATCGTTGTCCCTCCCATATTGAACAGTAAAGGTATTGGCACCTACTTTAAGTTCTTCCGGAGCTTGTATCACAATCTGTCCATCAGGGTCGTGCTTTGGTGCATCAAAATCTCCAGAGGAACATTCTAACACTTCTGATGTTCCGTCTTTATAGGTCACCGTAACTTGCATATCTTCATAAAACTTAAATTCATCCAGGCCAATGTAAGCAGTCCGGCCCTCTGGTAAGCTAACTTTTAAGTTGTCAACTGTTTTTGGAGAAATACAAGTAACAGGCAGCTCAACGGTCTTTTCTTGCAGCAATTCATCGGTTTCCTCTGCGTATTCAAAATAGGTAATCACCATAGAACTGTTTCCGCTGGTGGTTTTGCTAAAATCAAACTCAAAATCAATGTAAATCCCTTCAACTTCGTTATAGCTAAAGATGTCCTTAAACTCGCACGTCATTATTTGAGAGCTTCCATCATTGTAAGTCACCTTAATCTTTAGCCCTTCAAAATCGTAAGAAACATTTCCATTTTTCCCTTTTACTACCGTATTATCTTTTGGTTCTTTTACAATTTCTATCTTTTCCGCCTGTTTTTCAATCGTTTTTTGGACAGCCGCTTTTTTGTCAGCTGCTTCACTCTTTGCTGGTTTCTGTTCCTCAGTCTGTTCTGCTGGTTCTGTTTCGCCGTATACAGATTCTATTCCAATTGCCGGAGTGATTAAGGTTACCGTCATTATGACTGCAAGAAACAGCGCAAGCCATTTTTTTCCCAGTCTTTTATCTGTCTCCATCTTTTGCTTCCTCCCATACATCATTCATTTTTTCTAAATAACGGTCGTATTGTTCAGACAGTACAATGGCCGGATTGTCTCTGGTTTTAAAGGCCAGAGGTGACGCCGCTGCTTCTGCCTGCCCTATCAAATCTTTTGTCTTGGCAGTATGGTTTAAAAACTGCCTTACCATCTTTTGATCCCCAATCCTCACATAATAATCAAGCGCAAGAGAAAGGTTCTTGAGATAATCCTCATAAACCAGCTCATTGTACCGATCCCTTTTTATTGCCTCTCTTCCATATTGTTTCATATTGATAAAATCCTTTTTTGCAGCTGCAAGCTCTGCTTTCACCTTATAGACTGCAGCGCAGTATTTGTTTCTCTTTCCAATCCGCTCTGCAAGGAGTTCTTTTTCCCCTGTATCATGGCTCAGCTGCATCTGTTCTGTCTGCGCCAAAGTCTGCCCCGGGTATATCCATTCTGCAGCTGCCTTTGCACCTACTGCCTGCAGCCCCAAAAAAGAAGCTCCATATAATTGGACTGCCATCAGACCTGCCGACAGCAAACAGACTGTTTTTTGCCGGTTCAGTACCTTCTTTGTTTCCAGTTCCATACATAGGATACAAATCATTCCTACAGCGAGAAACTGAAAGTCAAAGTCAAAGAGACTGTGAATCAGGCAGACAAGGAGAATCTTTCTTTGCATTGGACTGATCTGCTTGCTGGACAGAGCTAAAATTGCCGCTGCTGCTGCCAAAACTGCGCAGAAAAGGCCGAAGTCCAATGCACATTGAAGAAAT
>CAUEYG010000216.1 GCA_959021945.1 uncultured Eubacteriales bacterium
CCTAATTGAAGATCAGCCATTGTTTGCACGCACCTGAATCATTTCCGCCGCAATGCTAATGGCGATTTCTTCCGGAGTCTCAGCCTGAATAGACAGCCCAATAGGGGCGTGAATGCGTTTAATATCATCTTCCGAAAAGCCCTCTTTTCTCAGCATATCAAAGAGCATGGCATTTTTTTTGCGGCTTCCGATCATTCCAATATAAGCGCTCTTTTGCTTCAAGGCATCTCTCAATACATCATAGTCGCCCATATGGCCTCTGGTCACAATAATAATGGAACTGTCTTCATCCGTGTCTATCTCCTCAAAAGAATGTTTAAAGTCACGGATGACTTTTACTTCCGCAGCTTTTGGAAAGCGTTCTCTGTTGGCATACTCATCCCGGTCGTCAATGGCTACAGTGCGGAAGTTTACATATCTGAGAACCGGCTCCAAGGCCAGTCCCACATGGCCTGCCCCAAAAATATAGGCGGTTGTCTGCAAGTTAAACTCTTCGACAAATTCTTCCGGGTGGGCAGCGTCAATATATTCGATCAGCACATCTGCATCGCCGCCGCATCCCATATCCAGCGCATCCCGCTCCTCTGTGTTGAGTTTGAAATGAAAGAGCCTGCTCTTTTCTTTTGTCTGCAGCGCTTCTTTGCACAGCTTTTCCGTTTCTGCTTCCAGGCGGCCTCCTCCTACGGTCCCGCTGGTGGTTCCGTCCTGCTTCATCAGCATCCATGCGCCCTTTTTCCTTGGGGTGGAGCCGTGGGTATCCACCACCTTTGCGATAACAAAATCTTCGCCCTTTTCTAATAAATCTCTGGCAAAATATATGATTTTATCTGACATCCGTTCCTCCTTTATTTGTGTAAATCTTGTTATCAGTTTACCATAAGGGCTTTCTTTTTTCAATGTTGGAGGGATGGAGGCTGGACGCAAGAGCCTCCTCCCGGCTTTGATGTGAACCTTTTAATGAAGTTTAGAAAGGTCAAGTTTATTAATCAACGCTTGGAAGTCCTTTTTTGAAAGATCTTGTTTTGGATTGGCAATATCAACCGAATACAATACCAGCACTGTATGGGTATTGGTCAGGATTGTAGCGCTGAGGCTTCTGCTTGTACCTTTTTCCCCTGTATGCAGCTCCTCTGTTTCTTCCCTGAAAGAAGTGGCTTTTACATGGTATCCTTCCTTTGTACCAAAGTCCCACTCTTGATATTCAGGCTCCTCTTTTGCATAAGGCGGAACGAGGAATCCTCGAGGCGAAATATATACATTATTGGGGATCAGTTTCAGTTCCCAGTATATATCCGATGATTCACTTCCTCCCATTATCGTTGCAGAACCCTTGTCTGTATAAATATATCCATCATCATACACATAATCATCTTTTGATTCCAGCGCATCAATATCCCAAAAATCCCCCAGGATATTATGAGCTCCTACCTTTTCCAGAGCCTTTTTCGCCGAGTTAACATAGTAATGAGTCCTCTCTGCTTCCAGGCCATACTTATCTATTATTTTTTGTTCCATTTTACTGGGAGCACCATATGTAATCGACTTTTCCCGTTCATTTGTTTGTCCTAAATCCTCAAATGCCCCATTATCTTGCTCCGCAAGTTCTTCCTTGGAAAGGGAATTTTCATATTCAATCACCTCTTTGGCAGCCTTATACTGAGCCGAATCTTCTGCCACAATCAGCTCATAAGTCTCATCCTTTGTATGAATCACCCCGGGATTAAACCAACCGGCCGCATAAGCCACTGCGCTGAAGGCCATTATGAGAACCATTACTGCTGCCATTACCATTCCTCTCCTGTAGCCTATTCCTCTTGCAGATCTGCCCTCTCTTTTTTTCTGTTTCTGCAGCCCTGCACTCTTATAGAAATTGGAAATATAATTCTTTTTTTCTGTGTCCGTTAGAATGCAGTCCCGGTCTGCGCCAAAGGCATTAAAATTAATATCTTTATACTGATTATTCATTTTGTCGCTCCCCCTATCTGACACTCTATGTGATTTTTAATTTTTTTCTTTCCCCTTGATATGCGTGAATAGATCAAATCCCGCTTCATATTTCTTGCTTTGGATATTTCCTCCTCCTTACATCCTTGGGAATCTTGTAAGTATTGGACCCAGTCTGCAGCTTCGCCATCCTCCAAACTTATAAATCGGCTCTTGTGCTTCATCTCTCGCCTTAGAGTATCAATTGCTCTATATTTGGCAATGGCACAGAGCCAGTTTTTAAATTCACTTTTTTTGTTATCAAACTTTTCCGGGTTATTCCAGACAGCCAGCAGCACATCGTTAAAACATTCTTCTAACAACTCTTTTTGTTGCCTCAGGTGCTTAGAAAGCACACTTTTAATTAAAGCACCGTATTGCTCAACAAGAAACTCAATTGCCTCTGGATGTCGCTGTCTGAGTTCAAACAAAAAAGATGACTTGCGCCATCCCTTCCTTGCTGTTAAACAACTTTCTCTGCTGCTGGGGTAAGTACTCAGGTTCAAAAACCGGCTATGAGCAAACATGGACTTACTTCCCATAAAAGGGACACCGCTGCCTGATGCACTCCTGGTTATCTTGAGAAAACTTACATAGCACCGCCTGCTCCTCTCGTTCCATCTTTATCCCTAAGGCATCCTCGGCAATTTCCATGGCTGCCAGAATACTGAGAAAAGAGTCCCGCTTACAGCACCTTGGCCCGCCGTACTTGGAAATGTTCAGCAGCGCTTTTGCAGAGGCCTGGTTTGCTAACCCCCAGGCCTCCTGGCTCAGAGGGGTAGCAGAAACTGCCAAGCTGAAAAAAATGCCGCAGCTGATGGCTGCCCCGCAGCATCCCCAAAATCCGCAGGTACCACCAGGAACCTGACTGCCCCGGCGGACCATTTCTTCCCAAGCAGAATCCCAGTCAACCTGTCCTCCCGCATTTTTATATGCAGTCAGCAAGGAAGCTCCCACCATAATATGATGCTCGGGCCCATGCATATAAATATAGGGCTCCTCCATCATCCTTTGAATAATAGAAATAGGATCCTTTGACAGGGAAGAGGCGCAAATCCGTTCCATCGCCTCAAGCCCCTTTTCTCTGTGGCACTGATCGCAGACAAAGTGGCCGTCCCTGCACCTGGCGTTGCTCAAAAATGTCTCCCCACAAAGACTGCATTCCATTTCTTCCTGCACGGTCAAATATTCCAGCGGCTCTCCGCATATCAAACAATGTTCCTTTGCCATTTTTCCTTCCTTACGTCCCATCCTTTCCCAAAATAGGATCAAAGCTTATGATTTTTTATGGCCGCTTCTGCAGCCAGGCTCCCTTTTTTACACTCCGGTCCCCAATCCGGCTCAGACGCTTTAAAACACTGCCGCACTGACACGGCTGCTGCAGCAGGCTGCCCCAGTCTCCTGTCCTGTATCGGATAAAGGGCATCCCTTTTCTGGTAAGGGTGGTAAACACCACCTCCCCTTCTTCTCCGTCAGGCAAAATTCGCCCGGTCTTTGGGTCAATGATTTCCACATAAAGATCTGATTCTCTGATATGATAGCCTTCCAGCCAGGGGCAGCTGACAGCGCCCCCCAATCCCATTTCCGTCATTCCATAATGCTCAAAGATCTTGCAATCCCAAGCACTGCCGATGGCCTGCCTGCTTTCTTTTGACACATATTCAGCAGAGAGGAGCACCGTCTTCATAGGAATTTTATAATGTTCCGCCTTTTTTGCAATGGCTGCCAGCTGAGTGGCAAGAGCCACAGCGCAAGTTACCTGCTCTTTCTCCATAATCTTCAGGATCTTTTCCTCATCTGCTTTATCAGCAAGACCGTATGGGATTACTTTTACCTGAAACCGTTCCAATCCTTTTTTCAGCAAATCACCGATAGAGCCGGGCCGCTTGCAGGGCATGAGAATCATCACAGTATCCGATGCATCCACCAGCAGCTGCATGCCGTTATGAAAAAAATCTATGGTAAGTTCCTGGTCCTCCTCTGTAAAATAAATCCGCTTTGGAGCACCTGTTGTGCCGCTGGTATCCATGGTTACGATTCGGCTGATCTGACTGGGAGGTACACAGAGCATTTCTGCGCCCCAGCTTCTCACATCTTCAGGCTCTGTAAAGGGCAGCTCCGCAAAATCCTCCCATGTATTGACCGCAGCCCCTTCATATCGCTTCCTGTAAAAGGGGCTGCGCTCCTTTGCCCAGGAGAAGGTCTCTTTTATTTTCTTTAACTGATACGCTTCTATGACATCCCGTGAAAGGGTTGCCGTTTCCAGCTTTTGAGCTGTCCAAATATCCAGATAACGCTTCACTAGTCCCACTCCAGCAATTCTTCTATTTTCTGAAAAGTCGCTTCCAGCATCATGGGGCATTTTTCCACTTTTCCCAAAGGGTCTTCTCCAATGAGCTCCTGGCAGTCCAGAGCGCCAAAAGCATCTTCGAACC
>CAUEYG010000217.1 GCA_959021945.1 uncultured Eubacteriales bacterium
TGGAGAAAAAGTAGAACTGACGCCAAAAGAATACGACCTGCTGTTTTATCTGGTTGAGAACAAAAACATTGCTCTTTCCAGAGACAAGCTGCTGTCCGATATCTGGGGGTACGATTTTTTTGGTGATGACCGCACCATTGATACCCATATCAAAAATCTCCGAAACAACCTTGGAAAATATCGGGATTATATTGTTACACTGAGAGGGGTAGGTTACAAGTTTGAGGTTTAAAATTGATTCTCACAGCATTAAGTTTAAAGTCTGTCTGTACTTTATCATTTTTGCTGTGCTTTTGATGCTTGTTTTATGGACCCTGCAAGTATTATTTTTAAATACTTTTTATCAGACCATGAAGGAATCCAAGACAGAGAAAGTGGCTCAAAGCATTGAACTTGCTTATAAAAATAACGATCTAGCATTTTTTTCCGAGCGTGTGGCCGATATTGCGGAAAGCAGCGATATGTACATTTATATTACCTATTTGGAGGGGCTCCCCTTTTTAATCTATGGCCGGGAAAACTCTCCTCGGGACTATACGCAGGAGATGCTCCGCGTCAGGAATGAAATGGAGACCAAGCATCTGAGATCCGTATCTCTGCCAATTGGGGAGTCCGGTCACGGTCGCCGTACCTTAGCCTGCGGCAGCCGTCTTCAGTCCGATGACAAGCCGGAAATGATCGCATACATTTTTTCCCCTCTGTGGCCGGTAACGTCTACCATTGATATCCTCACAAACCAGCTGGTTTATGTGACTGCTATCTCCTTAGCTCTGGCGCTGCTGCTGTCCATTTATCTGTCCACCAGGATCACAACCCCGATTCGGGATATTACAAAATCAGCCAGCCGTCTGGCCCAGGGGGAATACGGCGTCGTCTTTCGCGGAGGGCATTATTCGGAATTAAATAATCTGGCGGATACGCTAAATCGTGCTTCTATTGATCTTGAAAAGTCTACGATGCTGCAGAAAGATCTGATCGCCAATGTATCTCATGATTTGCGGACGCCTCTCACTATGGTAAAATCTTATGCTGAAATGATTCGCGATTTATCCGGGGATAATCCGGAAAAAAGGAACGCCCATTTGCAGGTAATCATCGACGAAGCTGACCGGCTCAATCTGTTGGTAGGTGATATGCTGACCCTGTCCAGAATGCAGTCCGGCGCTATTGTGATTGAAAGAACCGCCTTTAATCTCAAGGAGGCAGTAGAGGGAATTATTCTTTCTTACAAACTCCTGATGGAAAAGGATGGATACATCATTAATCTGGATTGTCCCAATGAAATTGTTGTAGATGCAGACCCGGAACGACTCAAACAAGTCTTTTCCAATTTAATCAATAATGCGCTAAAATTCTGCGGAGAGGACAAAACCGTCAATGTTATCATCCGAAAAAAGAGCAAGCATGTTTTATGCCAGGTACAGGACCACGGCGTTGGAATTCCTGCTGATGAACTGTCCCATATCTGGGAACGCTATTATAAAGCCAGTACCAATATGGTGCGTTCTACCACAGGCTCTGGTCTGGGCCTTTCCATTGTAAAGGAAATCCTTTCCCTGCACAAAGCCAATTACGGTGTGGAAAGCACGGAGGGACAGGGCACCACGTTCTGGTTTGAGCTGGATATTGTTTTTCGTTAATATTATATAAAAAGAGCTGACCTTCTCTGCAAAGCAGGAAGGAAAGTCAGCTCTTTTAACATTGTTTTTTTCTGCAGCGGTTATTTCATAACCCGCTTTATCATTTTAGTCTTTCTTTCTGTATACGGGCTGTACCTCATAGGAAGATCAATCCACGTTTTCTTGTCTACAAGGCTTTTGTAGTGGGTAAAGGTATCAAAGCCGGCTTTTCCGTGATAGGCACCCATGCCGCTTTCTCCTACTCCTCCAAAGCCCATATGGGCTGACGCCAGGTGAATAATCGTATCATTGATGCAGCCTCCGCCAAAAGCCACTTCTGTTGTAATTCTTTCTTTTGTTGAACGCTTTTTTGTAAACAAGTATAAGGCCAGGGGTGTTGGATGCTGCTGAATTACTGCTATCACCTCTTCCAGCCGCTCAAAGTCCAAAACAGGGAGGATGGGCCCAAAGATCTCCTCATTCATGACTGGGCTTTCCATTGTTACATCAGTTAAAACGGTAGGCGCAATCCTCCTATTACGATCAGACCCTCCCCCTGTGTAAACAGTCTGTCCCTCCAAAAGGCCTAATAACCGCTGAAAATGTTTTTCATTAATAATTCTGCCATAATCCGGATTTTTCAAAGGGTCCTGGCCAAACTGCCGCTGGATTTCATCTGTAATACAGGAAAGAAGTTCATCCTTTACTAATTTGTGCACCAAAAGGTAGTCTGGGGCTACACAGGTCTGTCCCAAGTTTAAAAATTTTCCAAAGACCAGCCGCCTTGCTGTAAGAGGAATGTCTGCAGTCTCATCTACAATGCAGGGACTTTTTCCTCCGAGCTCCAGGGATACGGGCGTCAAATGGCGAGCAGCCTTTTCCATTACCAGTCTGCCTACTCTTTTTCCACCAGTAAAGAAAATATAATCAAACTTTTCTTCCAGCAGCTGACTGTTGGCTTCCCGTCCTCCTTCCACGACAGAAACAAGCTCCTGTGGAAAGGCTTTTTCCACCAGGCGGCACAGAATTTGGCTGGTAGCCGCTGCATCTCTTCCCGGTTTTAAAACAGCAGTATTCCCTGCCGCTAAGGCATCCACCAATGGGGCCATGGACAGAAGGAAAGGATAGTTCCAGGGGCTCATAATCAGAACCGTGCCATAGGGACATGGCTTTACATAGCTTTTCGCATGAAATTGTGAGATCGGAGTCTTTACTCTCTGCTCTTTTGCAAAACATTTGATATGCTTTAGCATATAACGGATTTCTTCTAACACCATTCCCACTTCGCTCATATAGCCTTCCGCCTGGCTCTTTCCCAGGTCGCAGCGCAGGGCTTCTAAAATTTCATACTCCATTTCCCGTATGCAATCCCGCAGTGTGGTCAGCCGCTGTTTCCGCACTTCTAGGTTCAGTGTGGCGCCTGACTGAAAATAGCCCCTTTGCTTTCTCAGCAATTCTTTGATATCTGTCATTCCTTCACCCTAACGATAATTTCTTTCCCTTCCTCATAACCATCCAGGGCTTTTACTGCTCCTGTAACGACGTTTTTCAGCGTTTCCTTTACAAAGGGAACCATGGGAATCTCTGTTCCATCTATGGTCAAGACCACCTCTGCCTCCGCTTTTTCCTTTGCCGTCGCCTTTTCTATTAAGTCCGCCATTTTTTTTACCTCCTTTGTACAATCGATTACTGGAATACCTTTGTATTCTTCCAGTTCTCCTGAAATGATACCTGAAACAGCGATTACATTGTCTGTCATGCGCTTTTCTATATCATCTACAGTCCTTGCAGTGAGTACTGCCGGGCATTGGGCCCCGCTGTCCCCTTCCAATATCACAAAATCTTCTTTGTAGTATTTGAGCAGCGCATTGATGTCCATTCGTCTTGAAAAAAGAAGATCTGTTTCCTTTTCTCCTAATGCTGCTACCCGCACTGCACCTGCGCGGGCGTGCTTATAGGTATCTGTATTTGGCGTATCCATGGTGAATCCCTCAAAGTGAATATCCTTTACCGTTCCCACGCTGTATCCACGCCTCCGCAGTTCTTTTACAAGCTCTGTCACTGTTGTGGTTTTTCCGGTCTTGGAAAAACCTTTTACCATAAAAACTCGCATGCTTCCTCCCTAAATTAACAGTTCTCCTGCAACAAATTTTTTTGTAAGCTCCTCTTTTGGATGCAGCAGCATTTTTTCCGTTTCCCCCTCTTCAATGAGAACTCCGTCCTTCAAAAACATACATCTGTCACACACTCGTCTGGCCTGCGCCAGGTTATGGGTGATCAAAAGAATGGTCGTCTGTTCTCTCTGATTGATTTTTATCAACATCTTCTCAATTTCTGCTGTAGTAGCCGGATCAATATTGGCAGTAGGCTCATCCAGCAGCAACACTTTCGGATGAAAGGAAAGAGCCCTGGCCAAAGCCACTTTTTGAGTCTCGCCGCCAGAAAGTTTCCAGGATTTCTTTTTCCGCAGCTCCGTTAAGTTTAACTCCCTGCACAGTTCGGCCACTCGCTTTTCAATATCTCCCGTCTCCCATTTTCTCAGCTTTAAAGGGTAGGCAATGTTTTTTTCTACAGTGGCGGTAAGAAGGTATGGTTTTTGAAAGACCAGTGTAATATCCTGTCTGGGAACTTGCTTGCTGTTCCCATAAGAAACAGATCCTTCTGTCGCTTGATCAAGCCCTGCAATCAGGTTGATTAATGTGCTTTTTCCCGCACCATTCGGTCCGATAATAGCAGTCCTACTTGCATTTTTTATGGTCCCTCCGGTCAGATTCAGGACGGTTTTATCCTCAT
>CAUEYG010000218.1 GCA_959021945.1 uncultured Eubacteriales bacterium
GGATTCTTTCCGGTTCCCTTGCGGTTTCCTGCTCTAAAACCCTCTTTTTTTCCTTTTGAGAGCTTTGTTCCATTTCCAATTGGAGCTGTACCTGTTTTAATTGCTGCTTTGCGTGCTCATGAGCCTGGGCCTTTCCAACAAGACGGCTTCTTTCTGTCAGCTCTTCTTCCGCTGCCCGAAGCTTTTCTCTCAGATTCTCCTGTTCTTTACTGTCCTGATCGAAAAGTCGTTCTGCCAGCTCAAGAACATCAGAAACCATGTGCTGCTCATCCCGATTTTCCATAGACTCCTTGAGATCCTCAGGCCAAAGGAGACTGTCCACATACTGCCTCATACTTCGGTCCAGCTCCTGCCTTTTCTTTTCGATCCGGGAGTACTGTTCTTTCAGCTTGTTCTGAAGCACTTCATACCTTTGGGTTTTAAAAAGCCTGCGGAAAATCTTTTTTCGCTCTTCTGTGGAAGCCAGCAGCAGCTTTAAAAAATCTCCCTGGGCAATCATGGCAATCTGCGTAAACTGCGAACAATCAATGCCCAAAATGTCTTCCACCTTTTTTGTAACATCTTTTATCTTTGTATAACATTTTCCGTCAGGACAGAAAAGCTCCGCCTCTGCCTTTTGGGTTACCTCCTTATCGCCCCGCTTTGCAGGGCGCCGGTATTCAGGCTTTCTCCTAATCCTGTAACATTGGTTTCCATATTCAAATTCAAGTTCTACATAAGTATCGGTTTCCGGCTTTGCATATTTACTGCGGAGCATGGCTGCATCTCGAATGCCCCCGCTGGTCTGCCCATAGAGGGCATAAGTAATGGCGTCAAAAATCGTGGTTTTTCCTGCTCCTGTATCTCCGGTAATCAAATAGATTCCCTTTTTCCCCAGCCTGTCCAGATCAAGGGCAGTCTTTGCAGCATAGGGGCCGAAAGCCGACATGATTAGTTTAACCGGTCTCATTCCTTTTCCTCCCATATTTCATCAATCAGCCTTGCTACAAATTCCTGCTGCTCCCTGTCCATTTCCTGATTGTTCTGCGCTTTATAAAAATCTGCAAACAATTCTTTTGGCGACTGGGTCTTCCTATCTTCCAGGGGAGAAAGCATATTGGAATTTCTAGTCCTCTGGTTATCATATTCTAATTTCATAAGGTTTGGGTAAACAGCCCTCAGTCTTCCCACAGCATCGGGAATATCCTCCTCATCTGTCAGGGTGATGTGAAAATAGTCCTCCCGATTCAAAGATGCATAAAAGCTTTTCCCTGTTACTTCCATGTAGGTTCCTTTGATTTTTTTCATGTCCCGCATTGGGGTCAGATCAACGGTACGAACCGATAGCTGTCCTTTATCTTTTAGCTCTGCAATTGTCATTGATTTTTGATGGCCTGCCTCAGAAAAGGAATATTTCAGGGGAGTGCCGCAATAGCGAATATGCCCTTGTCCCACATTCTGAGGTCCATGTAGATGTCCCAGGGCTACATAATCAAATTTTGAAAAAACAGACGCCTCCACATTATCTGTACCGCCTACCGTAAGCTCTTCGGATTCACATCTTGCAGCGCCTGTCACAAACTGGTGCGTCACAAGGACGTTTCTTTGACTCCAATCCACCTTCATTTCCCTAATAACAATTTCTAATGCAGAAGTGTAGGAATCGATCTCCTCCTGTGGATAAACGTGCTTTACATGTACTGGTTTTAGAAAAGGCAGCAGATAAAGGTTTACAGGCCCCCACTCATCCTGCAAAGTAATGGGTTCCACCTGTCCGTCATAAACCGGGGAAACGTAAATACCGCTTTCTTGCATAATGCGGGAAGCAAAAGCAAGCCGTTCTGCAGAATCATGGTTTCCGCTTATCATAAAAACAGCTGCGCTTCCCTGGGAAAGGCGCACTAAAAAATCATCAAAGACTTGGACTGCCTCTGCTGACGGAATGGATTTGTCATAAACATCTCCTGCAATTAAAATGCCCTCCGGCTCTTCTTTTTCTATGATTTGCAGCATTTCATTTAATATGTATTTCTGGTCTTCGATCATGGAAAACTGGTTTACTCGTTTTCCTATGTGCAGATCAGAAAGATGAATCAATTTCATTTGTTAATAACTCCTATCACAAGTATCTGTCAAAAATTCCCGCAAAATATGCAGGTTTTGTTTTATTTCACCTTCTTTTAAATGAGCATATCCAAAGATCAGCTGCCCACGCCGCTTTCCCTTTATCAAAGAGTGCCGTTCTACTGGAATCAGCCGCAGTCCTTTCAGTGCAGCCTGCTGCAGCAATTCACGGGAAAAGCAAATCCCATCGAACTCTGCCACAATATGCATACCTGCATTCGCCCCATAAATGGCTATGCCGTCAGGAAACAAGGACTCCAGGCAGTGAATCAAATAATTGCGTCTCTTCAAATACAGACGTTTCATTTTGTTAATATGTCCGTTTAAGCTCCCGTTTTCCATAAACCGCATTAAGGCCAGCTGCGAAATAGAGCTGGTATAATGGTCCTCCAGCCTTTTCCACATACGACATTTTTCTACTAGCGGAAAAGGCAGCACCATATATCCAAGGCGCAAAGAAGGAAACATGATTTTACTGAATGTACCCACATAAATGACTTGGTCTTGATTTAATTCAAAGAGGGATCTGGTGGGAACTCCGTCATATCGAAATTCACTGTCATAATCATCTTCAATAAGGTAACACCCTGTAGCCTTTGCAAATTCTACTAACGCAATGCGCCTTTGTATCGGAAGGATACCGCCCATAGGAAATTGGTGGGAAGGCGTAACAAAGAACAGCTTCGGAACTCCTTTTTCATCAGCTGTCTGCTGTAGATTTTCTGTTAAAACTCCTTTTTCGTCTACCGGGATAGGATGCATCTTCTCTGTATGGTAGGAAAAAATTTGGCGCAGGTTCATGTTGGAAGGGTCTTCAATAAAAACATGAGAAGCTGAGGTCAGCAAGGTTTTCGCAATAATAGAAATCGCCTGTTTCGCCCCTGCGGTAATAATGATTTGATCCGGATGACACAAAATGCCCCGCTTTTTCTTTAAATATTCGGATAATACGGTTCGAAACTCATATCTCCCCTGGGGTACATCATATCCTAAAACCGTATCCGGTGCCTCCAAAAAAACGTCAGCTACTGCTCTGCTCCACTTTTTCCTGGGAAATACATCGAGTGCAGGAACTCCTACATCAAAACTGTTGATACAGTTGTACACCTCTGTCTTTTCTGTAGCAGGCGCATAATAGTCAAACACATTCTGTGGTTTTGAAAGGTGCATGGTTCCGCTGCTTACATAAAACCCGGAGCCGGACACGCCTGTAATAAACCCTTCTGAAGCCAGCATTTCATAGGCAGTAAGTACGGTGTTTCTGGAAATCTCCAGTTCTTTCGACAGATCTCTGGTAGAGGGGAGCATTTCCCCTGCATAAAGTTCTCCTGCAAGAATCTGCTGTCTGATCTGCAAAAAAATTTGTTTTGCATAGGTTGTTCGATTTTTCTTTTCTAAATCAATATAAATCATTTCCTTTTATTTACAATCGGCTCATTAATAAAAAGCTTTTATTGGTTCTTTTGTATACCTCTTTTTTATGTTTAAATTTTAGCAGATGTACATAGGCAGGTCAACCATGGACCGGCAGAATCTGCCGCTTTCCAATGGCCTAAAATCTTTATCCACAGAAAGGAGATTTTATTCTCATGAAACAAGAAACATTGACTTGTATGTTTTGCGGCAAAAAGGCCTGTGAAACAGGAAAAACCGAAGATTACCCTGATTTTTGCCTGACCACCTCCCTCTCTGCCGAGATGTTGGCTGAAACACTTGCTCGCTACAATGAACCCGGAATCGACCGAACATTGGCCGTTGCTTCTGCAGAAGTGGAGGCAGAACATTACGGAAGGGCTTGCCGGGCAGAGGAGATCGTCCGATTCGCAAAAAAAATTGGAGCCAAGAAAATTGGAATTGCCAGTTGTATTGGGCTTTTAAAGGAGGCCCAAACCTTTTGCAAGATGCTGGATATCAACGGACTTCAATTTTACGGGGCAGCCTGCAAAGTAGGAGCTACGGATAAGTCAAAAATTGCGCTGGCTCCTCACCAGAAGGTATGCCCCGGACATTATGAACCCCTTTGTAATCCCATTTTGCAGGCCAAACTTCTCAATGAGGAAGGTACTGACCTCAACGTAGTAATTGGTCTTTGCGTAGGTCACGACAGCTTATTTTATCGCTATTCCCAGGCGCCTGTCACTACCTTTATTACAAAGGACCGAGTTTTAGGACATAACCCTGCAGCTGCTGTTTATCAAGCCGGTGCTTACTATGACCGACTGGTAAAAGAGCCCTTAAAATAGTTAAAAATCACTGATACCTTTTCTTATAAAAATAGGAAGGAGAAATATTATGGGAATCAC
>CAUEYG010000219.1 GCA_959021945.1 uncultured Eubacteriales bacterium
CCAAAATCGTACCCAGGCTCTTGGCGTTTTGCGAGATTAGTTCCATTGTCTTGTCATTCATGCACATGATCGAAACCATTGCTCTTCCGCCTTCATAAGCCACTTTAATAGCCAGCTTTCCCAGGTTGGCAGGTTCCAGCCAAATTTCAAATTCTGATTTGCCTTTTGCCATTTGGTCCGCCATAGTCTGCGACAGCTTTTGAAGGCCGGCCTTCATATCCGTCATATCCACGGTGCTCTTTGAAACCGCCTCAGGCCCTTTCGCGGCACTATCTTTGCTAAAGGAAACTTCGCTTCGCCCTGTTTGAACCATCTCAGGGTTCTTTATATCCTTTAGGTTCTCTGCGGACTCCTGCTCCAAAGAAGAAGTATTAGAGAACATGGATTTAAAAGTATCAGTTTCTGCTTTTCCCTGTTCATCACCGGTTCCCTGGTTTACAGGCTGGATTTGTATGTCTAGCGTTTCCTGGCCATCAGTCTTTAAGCCCTGAACCTGGCTGGTGCCGGTCTGTCTATTTCCTTCCGGCAAAACCGTGTTCTTTGCCTGTGACTGAGGTGCCGCTGTTGCTCCTTGGGAAACAACCTCCGGCATAACTTCAACCCCTGCCGATTGGCTAATATTGCCGGACTGCTGCAAAGCGGCTTCTGCCGTATCTGTCACAGCGGGCTGCACGTTAACCGCCTGATTTCCCATCACTGCCTGCTGTATGTATGGATTTTGCATCAGCCCGGGAACCAGCGGAATCACAGAGTTTCCTGTTTCCGGTTTTTCCTCAGGGTTTTGCACCATCTCACCATCTCCCTGCAGTTTATCGTTTTCCGGCTCTTGCTTTTGAGAAAGCTCCTGTCCCAGCGCTTCTGTAAAGGAATTTTTCTTATCAGAAGAGTCCGTCTTAGTAGGCTGTTCTGTTTTCTGCGGCATCTGCATCTGGAAGTCAAGAACAGTATTGTATGTCTGCATCATGATTTCACCTCCTTTCCTGTTTGTAATCATCTATTGTAATCTGCGCTTGCAGGATTACACACTATTATACTGCGTGGTACTTGCTGTTTGCCACGAATTCTTCAATAAAGCGTTCCTCATCCTTTTGAACAAGGAAGTTGTATTCGCTTTGTTTTTTATCTTTGAGCATATCAATTGAAGTTCTTTCTTTTTTTGCTTCAATTACCTCATTTCTCTTTTCGGTTTCCTGCTGGCGTAAAATTTCAAGCATTTCTTTTTGCTCTTTTATTCGGCGATTGCTGCTGTCTAGGCAGCTCTCATAAATCATCAGATCCTCGATGCGGCATCCGATCTGTTTGGCTTCTTCCAATTCCTCTACAATGCTTTGGTGTTTGGTTTCCATGATTTCAATTTCTTCTTCTTTTTTTATGACTGCCCTGACTGCTGCTGCATGTTCGGTGCGCAGGTTATCTTCCATCTGCTTTTTATAGTCCAGCACCTTGTCTAAAGAGAATCGAAATTTTTTCATTAATATTCCCCTTTTCCCTATTGTTTCATGATCTTTTCCAGCTGACTCCAAATTTCAGCTTCTTCAAATTTTTCATCAATACCCTGCATTAAAAATGCCTGGACCTGGTCATTTTTTGAAATGGCATAATCAAGTCTTGGGTTGGTTCCCGACTTGTAGGCCCCAATGGAGATCAGATCTTCATTTTGTTCATATAGACTTAAAACATCCCGCAGCTTTGATGCTAATGCTCTTTGCTCCGGCGTGACAATCTCCGTCATCAGACGGGAGATGCTGGCATTAATGTCAATGGCCGGGAAGTGGTTCGCATTGGCCAATTTTCTGCTTAAAACAATATGTCCATCAAGGATACCTCTGACTGTATCAGCCACTGGTTCATTTGTATCATCACCTTCTACCAGCACTGTATAAACTCCTGTGATAGAGCCTTTTTCAAAATTTCCGCTTCTCTCTAGCAGTTTAGGGAATTCTGCATAGATAGAAGGCGTATATCCTCTTGCTACAGGCGGCTCTCCTGTAGCAAGGCCGATTTCTCTCTGTGCCATCGCAAATCGGGTCAGGGAGTCCATCATTAAAAGGACGTCCTTTCCCTGATCTTTAAAATACTCTGCAATGGTAGTTGCTACCATTGGGCACTTCATACGGAGCATAGCAGGCTGATCTGAGGTGGCCACTACTAATACAGACCGTTTCATGCCTTCCGGCCCCAAATCTTTTTCTACAAACTCCCTTACTTCTCGGCCTCGTTCACCTACTAAAGCGATTACGTTAATATCCGTTTTCACGTTTCTGGCAATCATGCCCATAAGGGTACTTTTCCCTACTCCGCTTCCTGCAAAGATACCGATTCTCTGGCCTTTTCCAATGGTGTTGAGGCCATCGATAGCCTTGATTCCAAAGGACAGTTTTTCTCTGATAGGGGGTCTGTCCAGAGGGTTAATTTCCGGGCTTTCTACGTAGTAATAACGGCCTGATTGAAAGGCTCCCCGGTTATCCATGGGATGACCCAGAGCGTCAATGATCCTTCCTCTCAGAAATTCCCCCACCGGAATTTTAAGGCGCTTTTTTGTATTTCTTACAAAACTGTTTGCCCCAATTCCCTTCATATTTTCATAGGCCATCAGCTGTACCTTATCTTCTTTAAAGCCTACAACCTCAGCCGGAATCTGCTTTTTTTGCTCTTCATTATAAATGAGAACAATATCTCCAATGCTGGCGCCTCCGCCGGAAGCTTCCATAGACATTCCTATTATGTTTTCAATACGGCCTATGTAGTTTGCAGTTTCCGCCTGCTTGATCATGGCCGGAATGGCTTTCAGCATTTTGTTCTCCTAAGCTATAGTCTCGCGTTATTTACGATATCCCGGATGTTTTCCATCTGAGCGCCGGTACTGATATCAATAATTTCCTGCGGAAGTTCGATAATACAGGTGCCAGGCTCTGCATCTTCCATTACAACAATTTTTACATTGTCCGACAGCTTTGCCAGTTCTTTCAGCAGCTGCATATCTCCCTGTATTTCCATCTCTTCGTTGGTTTGGGCAACATAAATCTTTGCCCAAGCCGTCTTTTTTAATTTTTCCGTAGCAGCAATGATCATCCTCTTTATGACATCGCTGCTGGATTTTAGACTGGTCTGCACAATTTTTTCACCGATTGCCAGTGAAATATTTTTCAGGTCATCCAGATATTCTTCCAGAACTTTTTCCTTTTGTATTTCCATATCTGCTGCATATTGCCCGATTTTTTCAGACAACTTGTGCAGTTCTTCTCTCACTGCCTGTTGCTGTTCCTGATAGGCAGCCTCGTGGCCTGCCTGACGACCTGCCTCTTTTCCCTGTTCAAAGCCTTCTTCATAAGCCTCGCTGCGGATATTTTCCGCTTCTTCCCGGGCCTTTTCCAAAAGGGCTTCGGCTTTCCATATCATATTTTGCAGCAAGGCCTCTTCCGGCGGCACCACCGGTTCTTGGGGCTTTTCAGCCGCCTCTTGCTTTTTTTCCGGTTTAGGCGGATCGTCAAAGACTTGAAAGATCTCTTCTGCGCCAGCGCTGACAGCCTGGCTCTGGGCCTGATCTCCTTTTAATATCCTGTATCTATACAACGATATCATCCTTTCCGCCCTTGCTGATAATCAGTTCTCCGGATTCATCCAGTCTGCGGATTAGGTTAACAATACGCTGCTGCGCTTCTTCTACATCTTTAAGACGCACATTGATGGTAACCTCCAGATCGGATTGAATGGTTTCCGCCATACGGCTGGACATATTGCTGTAAAACAGGGAAGCCATTTCCGGACTGGCATTTTTCAGTGCGTAAACAATATCCTTCATATCGCAATCGCGGATAAAGCGCTGGATGGAGCGGTCGTCCATACCCATAATATCTTCGAATACAAACATTTTCTTTCTGATGGTTTCCGCAAGCTCCGGGTTTTCTTCTCCCATCTTGTCGAAAATAAACTTTTCGTTGCTTCTGTCCATATGGTTCATAACATCAGCAATATAATCTACGCCGCCAATGGTTGTGTAATCTGTAGTAAGAATATTATCAAATTGCTTTCTAAGCTGGGCTTCCACAAGCTTGATTGCCTCTGGGGAAGCGCTTTCCATCTGCGCGATGTTTTCTACGACTTTAATCCTTTTGTCTTCCGGCAGCTCTGCAATTACTGCAGCAGCTAAGTCCGAGTCCGCATAAGACAGAACCAAAGCAATCATCTGAGGCCGCTCGTACTGCAGTACAGAGTACAGATTTTTGCTGTCTGTTTTTTGAATGAATTCAAAGGATCTGTTTTTCAGATACTTTGTAACCTTACCCAAAAGCTCGTTGGCAGTTGCTTCACCGTAAGCTTTTTCCAAAACAGCTCTGGCATATTCCATGCCGCCGTCTGTCACTACCTTTTGAGTCAGGCAGGTCTTA
>CAUEYG010000220.1 GCA_959021945.1 uncultured Eubacteriales bacterium
GGGCGGCGCGCAGGACGCGCGCCGTGCGCCACCCAGGCCATGGATGGCCTGTGTGCCAAAAATTTTCCGGTCTGTACGGCCTTATCCATCATTTGCTGAAGCTGCGCGCTGTTCAATGCCGCCGGCTTTTCGCACACAACATTCTTCCCCGCTTCCAGCGCACGCAAAACGATTTCTTTGTGTACGTCATTCGGCGTTGCGCACAGGACGATGTCCACTTTTTCGTCCGAGAGCAGTTCTTCCAGGCATCCATATGTATGTAAACCGACACTTCTTGCGTATGCCTGTCGTTCACCGCGGATATCAAAGCTACCTGCAAGGTGCAAATGCTCAATCGGGCCGCACGCGCGGTCATTCCAACTGCCTTCTCCCTTGATCAACTCACGATGCCAGTTTCCCATACCGCCCAAGCCGACGATTGCACAGTAATGTTCCCTCATGGTTTTCTCTCCTTATTTACTGCTTTTTGTGTCATTGCGCCAATCATACCAGCTTCAATTTTATCTCAATTCAATTGCTGCAGACCTCAAATATTGTTCCTTTCCTTTCCATTTTTGTATCGTCCTGTGAGGAACGCTTCTTTTGCTTTACAGATGGCGTTTACCGCCGCGAAGAACAAGCGGGCACAAAATCTTACAAAATCAAAAATTTCAGGTATAACCGCAAAAGAGATTCCCGCGAAGAAGCGATATAATGATGTTGAAACAACATACGACAGGGAGCGCGCCATGAAACGAGAAAGAGCATTGTTTGACGAAATCATATTCCCCAACGGAAAAAGCAAAGCCTTTACCATGAGTTATGATGACGGAACCATTCATGACCGCCGTCTGGTAGAGATCATGAACCGCTACGGCATCCGCGGCACTTTTAATCTGAACGCCGGTTTTCTGGGCCAGACCTGTTGGATCGGCGGGCTGCACGGAAAGCTGGATATCAGCAAGATAGAACCGGATGAAGTGCCGACACTCTACGCCGGGCATGAAATAGCCGGCCACGGGCTGAATCACGCAAGCCCTACGGATATTGGCTCCTCCGCCTATTTTTACGAAACCATCGAGGACAAAGCCGCCCTGGAGCATCTTACAGGGAAGCTGGTTCGCGGTTATGCCTACCCGTTCGGAGCCTACGATGAAAAAACAAAAAACGTGATGCAACTTGCAGGTTACCATTATGCGCGCACTGTGGATACCACACGCCAATTCGAACTTCCCACAGACTTTCTCGCTTGGAAAGGAACATGCCACCACAACGATCCCCAACTGATGCAGTTGGCGGAACGTTTCTGCCGTGGAGAACACTTTTCCCTGCATACCAAACTGTTTTATGTATGGGGACATTCCTACGAATTTGCGGATGACGATAATTGGAGCTGTATTGAAGGCCTGTGTTCCACCCTGAACAAGCA
Source organism: uncultured Eubacteriales bacterium (assembly GCA_959021945.1). GTDB lineage: Bacteria > Bacillota > Clostridia > Peptostreptococcales > Anaerovoracaceae > Hominibacterium. Next base: position 1,409 of record CAUEYG010000220.1, read on the forward strand.
GGACTCCGACATTTGGTTTGCCACCAACATCGAAATTTTCGACTATGTAACAGCTTTCCGAAGGCTGGAATACGGTGCGGAAGGCAGCTTGGTTTACAATCCTTCCGCACTCAGCGTATCGCTTCGGCGCGGCGGAAAAACTTATACCATCGCCCCGCTTTCAACAAGTGATCTGGACCGATAAACAGGTTCGAAGTTCCGGTATCATATTAGAAAGAACAGAACACAAGAAAGGATTATATTTATGAAGCGTCTGCCCATCTGGGAAATCATGGACCGTATGCAGGCCTATGGCCGCACATTTTATGACGAGCAGGACGGCGTCCTGTATTCAAATTATACCTGCGGCGCTTTTGAGGTGGATTTTACAGGGACTCTGCTGGCCGCTTCCTTTTGTGCCATTCCCGACACTTCGCCGTCCCCGCGCGCCGCTTTTCCCGACCAGGATCCCATCCCGCGCGAAGATTGGCCTTGGATTTCCATTTTTCTGGACGGGGCGGACGTGCCGACCCGTACCATCTGTGTACACGACCGCGAGGACATCGTCCTGTTTTTCAGCGAAAAGGCGGAAACGCATCGCATCAAAATCGTAAAGCTGACGGAAAATTTCAGGACGGCTCTGGGGATATCCGCTTTCACGGCGGAAGGGACCCTGAATATCTTTCAGAGAGAATCGCATGAGGTAATTGAGTTCATTGGAGATTCTATCACATGCGGTTTTGGCAATTCTGCATCCGACGTCAGCCATGAATTCGAAGCCTCGGAGGAAAACGGCTGGCTGACGCACGGTGCAATTGCAGCGCGTGCACTGGAATTGGAACCTCGATTTGTTTCTGTCAGCGGCATCAGTGTTGCAAAATCGTCTGCTATGCCCAACTTGTACGGTATGAATGAACTGTATCCTTACACCGACCGCATCATTCAGGATAAGCTTGCGCAAAAACGAGGAAGCCCCTCCGTGGAATATCTGCCCTTTGACTTTGCGAACCATCCTGCCCGATACATCGTGCTGAATCTTGGCACCAACGACGCCAGTCAGATTTATTTCCGACCGGACAAAAAACAGGCGGAAATAGATTTCAGGGAGAACTACCGTGCCTTTGTTTCCACAATACGGCAATTGAATGGACCAAAGGCAAACATCATCTGCGCGCTGGGCTGTATGGACTATTATTTATTCGACACTGTCAAAAGCATTGTATCCAGGCTGAGGGCCGATACCAAAGACAAAAACATCTTTATTTTTAAATACAATAAAATGATGAATATCGGCCCCGATGCCGGTGCATGCCTGCATCCGTCCATCCACCGCCATCAGCTTATGGCTCAGGAACTCGTTACGTTCATACAAAATCTGCCGCAAGAATAAAAAAGAGCTGCTATAAGCAACTCTTTTCCATAATAAATTAGGGGAGCATAAAAAATCTATTCACCCCAACCCATTACAATCACCCTACTTGGAAGCGTTACTGATACAAATTAAGCATGTCTCCCGACTTATGACTCAGACACAAGTACTTCCTTTCTCGCTTGCGCAATTGAAGATAAAATGCTGCTCGTCAATTACAGTGACTGGATCGTTCAGGATTTCCACCTGATTTCCTATTATCTTTTGACCTCCTTATGGAACAAAAGCACTTAATGCAATATTCACTTTTTTATTGTCAAAAAACAAAATACTATAATTGGCATTCTAATATAAAAATCAATCCCTATATTTTGATTACTTTAGAGCTCTTCTGAAAAGTCAAAAGCGACCAATCATACAGGTTGTGTTATTATAGTAGCAGTGATGATAATTGGAAACAAGCGGTATGAATTAACAGATGAATAATGGGATTGAGTGATGAATAATATCATTTATTCTAAAATGGGAGAGCTATCCAAGGATGACAAGTAATGCTCAGCTCCCGTTATAGCAAATACCAAGTGGGCAATCCGGTCTGCGAGGCGGGTCTTGTGATTCACAAGGATGGTAAAACCACCAACAGCGGTCACACTTGTCAGAAATTCTGTTGCCCCTTCAGACAATCCAAAACTGGATGCTACCCCTGCAACCACAAAAGTTGGAACAATGGCAGAAAAAACCGTGGCTGCATGAAATACAAGACCATCCTTTCTGACTACAGATTCTCCATTGATAGAGATGCTTACAATTTAAGCGCATCTATGCCTTGCATGCTGAGCGTGAAGCGCTATAAATCCCGTTTCAAAGTCTTCGGTCAGGAAAGACTCTGGGTTCGCAATGGTACCAGTTCCGCCAAGCTTAACTCCTTTTCTCATATCTCAGCACTGGCGATTGCCCCGGTTACTGTGCTCTCCGCATCTCACTCCTACCGTTCGGGCAAGCAGCTCCGTCTAATCTGCCACACCCATATCTATTTTCAGGCGCAGTTCATTTCCGGGCTTGGACTCTTGTGCCTTTCGGGCACTCCACAGAGTTCCTCGCACAGACAAGCTATCCAAACGACTATTTTATCCCCCCCCTGTTTTGCTCATCCCTATTTCATTCACAAATTAACAGAGAAGCATTTAAATTAAATTCGCTTGTGTAACGTTCTCTGTTTTTCCCAAAGCTCCTGAAGCTGCGCCATCACCTCCTCACCGGAAAGATCGGGATCGTTGAATATACGAATAACCTCCATCATACTTTCCGGAATTTCCGGCAGGTTCTGGAAGTCAAGCTCATCTGTTTCCGAGCGGAGTTCAACGGATGGAATTTCAAAGATTTCCGCAAGCACGTCATACGTAGAGCGTTTCTTAGGATAGGATTCACCTTTTTCGTATGAGATGATCGTGCGCAGTGACAGGCCGGACAGCTTTGCCAGTTCGGCCTGAGTCCAACCCTTTTCTTTTCGCAGACGCCGTACCTTTTCCCCAAAGGTCATTCCAATCTACCTCTCTCTTAAAAAATGCGGATATTTTGCATGTTTTTGATATAAAAGTATTGACACGAGAAAAAAACGGATGTAGAGTA
>CAUEYG010000221.1 GCA_959021945.1 uncultured Eubacteriales bacterium
TGAACATTGATCCTGCCGAAGCGATTATGAACTATTCTTGGGCAAATTACGCATATAACAGTGCATTGAAAGTTGGAACGGGAATTATTACCCCATCTTTATTGGATTTTATGAAGTAAAGCTCCAAACAGTTTAGAAGAGGTGATTAATATGGAACAATTATTGAAAATTACGACGATTCCAATCAGTTATGAACTAAAGGTGAATAACGCTAGACTGGAGCGCCATAACGGGAGCGCTCAGATTGAAATCAGTCGGGATAAAGGAGGCATGCGGATTAAGAGCCGCCCTATACAGATCAAGCTGGATACTTATGAGGCCAGGAATTCTGTAGTGCCTACAACAAAGACTTCCATTTATCAGGCGGCCCAAAAAGGAAAGACCGCCGCATATCAGGCTACAGCTCAATATGCCCAGGAGGGAAGGTTAATGCTTCATACTCAAATTGGAGAAGGTGCGGAAGCCATAGACCAGATGCTGGCCAACAGAACCGCACAGCCAACAGGACAGTTCCAAATGGGATTTATTCCTACTACAGGACCGGAAATCGACTGGCAGCCTCCGGCACTTTCCATTGAATATCAGATGGATAAATTGAATTTTGATTTAAGAATGGATAAAGGAAGGGTAGAATTTATTCCGGGAAGTATTGAGATGGTTATTTCACAATATCCGGATATTAATATTGAATATATTGGAGAGCCTCTTTATGTGCCGCCAAGCGTAGCGAGTCGCTTTAGCGGTGAAATTGTAGATGTAAAGGCTTAAATTAGGGAGAATTTTTATGGGATGTGAGAAGCAACAGGAAACTGCTTTTCCTGAGCAGGATTTAATCGTTTTTCCTGAAGGACTCTTTGGCTTTGAAGCTTATAAAAAGTTTTTGCCTCTTGAAGTAGATGAGGGGAATGACTCCATGCTCTGCCTTCAAAGTGTTGAGGAAGAACACTTATCCTTTTTAATGATGAATCCATTTTACTTGGATCCGGATTATGACCCGGCTTTGTCTGAAACTGAAAAAGACACACTCAAGGCTGACTGTGAGGAGGATCTGGCGTATTATGTGATTTGCGTAATAAAGGAACCTCCAGAGGAAAGTACAGTAAATCTTAAATGCCCGGTGGTAGTCAATATACATACCCGTCAGGCCAGACAGGTAGTGCTTGATTCCGGTGAATACGGGATGCGTCATAAGCTGGGAGAGTTTTCAGATAAGGAGGGAGCATAGTGCTGATTCTTTATCGAAAAAAAGGGGATTCCATTTTAATTGGCGATGATATCACCATTTCTGTGGTAGAAAGCAATGGTGATGGTGTAAGGCTTGCCATAGATGCGCCGAGAGAGGTGTCGATTCTGAGAAAAGAATTGGTTGAAGCAGCAGAGGCAAATAGGGAGGCTGCTGAAACCAGTATAGATACGAAAGCAGCCCTGGTAAAAATGAATGAAATTTTAAAGAAAAAAGAGCACAACAGTTAGTGCTCTTTTCTAATGGTCACAAAAGATGAAACAATCTAATTCCGATATAATTGAAGAACCGTTTCCAACTGCTCCGGAATCGCCATAATGGCGTCTGCCAGAGCAGGAGAAAGCTGTTTTCCCGTCATGGGGCGCAATTGGTCAAAAATGCGTTCTATGGCGTCTTTGTTTCTGGCGAACTGCCGGAATAACTCATCTAGTATTTGGGCTCCGTGAACCAACTGAGCGCTCAATGGAATCTCATTTCCTCGCAAATGGGAAGGCAAGCCTGTTCCATCATACTCTTCGTGATGATATAAGGCCATTTCTTTACAATATGTGAGGAAAGGTTCCCAATCAGAAAGCCCTCCGTCAAATATTTCCTGCCCTATAATCGTATGGCGGTTATAAATGCTCCTCCCTGGTTCAGGCTGATGAGGGCCGCCTGCAATAACATCGTCAGGAAGAAAGATCTGTCCTATCTCAGCAAAACAAGAGGCATAGCCCATCAGCTCTGCATGATAGCCGGTCAGCCCAGTGTTAGGATGTTTTTTGATATAGGAATCCGCTATGACCTGCGTCAGTACCTTTATATGGTCAATGTATTGGAGAAAGTCCAGCTTTCGGTACTGACAGACCCGCATCATTTTTGTTTGCCAGCGCCGTGCCAATGCATCGGCTTCATGGAGAGGAATACCGTCATCCGGAGGCAGATCGCATTCTGGTTCTGAAGGCGTTTCACTCCCCCAGGCAGTAAGCACAATATTTTTCACGCGTTCCTGCACCACCAGAGGATTGACTGGTTTTGCCAGGAAATCAATAGCGCCGCACTGCATACCCTCGAGAACAATATCTTCGTGGGCGTCAGATGTAATGAGAATAACAGGAATTGAATCTGCATCCTGAATTCCGTGGATTTTTTGCAGCAGCGTCACCCCGCTGCTGTGTCTGGCCAGCTGTACATCTACAATAACAGCTGCTATTTCTGCTTTGTGCTGACTGACATAAGTAAGCGCAGTCTGCATATTGGACAACAGGCTTACAGAAAACTGGCTTTTAAAAATCTCGTTTAAAATTGCCAGATCTAATTCTGAATCATCTACAATTAAAAGTCTATTTCTTTCCATACTGATTAATCCGCTTCACTTTCTAATGCATCTTCTTCAAGAACAATAAGTATTTTATTACAGCACTCTTCAATTTCAATCAAGAGTCCGTTCATTTTTTTGCGATTGCGCAGCTGGGTTGATCGATATTCCACCAGGGTGGCCTGGGCTGCGTCATAAACATCAGTGAGACCAAGATTGCCGGAGACGCCTTTTAAGTCGTGCATTAGGGCATAAAACTCATCTCCGTTATCATCGCTCAGGGCCTGCTTCATTTCAGAAAGCTTGAGAATTTTAGGCAGACGTCTCATGAATTTTAAAAATAGAGCCTCGTTGCCCATAAAGCGGTTAATCGCCTCCGAGGTATTGACTCCCGCATCTTGGAGACGCTCTATAAAAGGTTGGTTTGTCATTATAAAGAGATCCTTTCTAACATCAATAGATACACATAAAAAAGAATGATATGACTATTATACAATGGGAAAAAAATGTTTTCAAACAATTAAGACAAGAAATCATAATTAATTTTGTAGTTTTTTGTAGTTTCTAGCAAAAACCAATGGATTTTAGTAAAAAATATGATAAAATAAAAAACGTAAAACAGCAATTTACAAAAGAAAAAACGAAAAGAGGGATCAAGTTGAAAAAGCTTAAATTACGAACAAGATTACTGGCTGGGTACATCATTGTTATAGCCATCATGCTGATTATCTCAATTGTTGTTATTGTTGAGATGATGAGCGTCAGAGGGCAGTTGACCAGTTTTAAAGATGACGCGCTGCAGGCCAGCAACAGCATTAAAAATTGCAGATTGATGACACAGTATTGTGCGCGTAACGTACGTGAAATCGCTATTGCAACCAATGACGCGCAGATTCAGGAATGTGTAAATGATTATGATTCAGGAAAGCAGAGTATCAATACTTCGCTTGATTCCTTAAAAGAGACTAGCATAGTTGCCTCCGAGGATGAATCGACTTATGAAAAAGCGGTTGATAATTGGATGGTAGAGGCAGATAAGATTGTAGAACTAGGCCAGCAGGGAAAACAGGATGAGGCTGCCAAGGCCATCCTTTCTGTTTGCAGACCTGCATTGGACGAGATGGTAAATATGGCAAAGGATATGGAAACCCAGATTGATACAATACGCGATGACACGCTGGAATCCATACAATCCAAGATGATGACTCTGAGCATTGTGTTAGCTGCAGCCATTATTATTGCCATTATCATTGCGCTGGTTCTTGCTAATATTATTGTGAAGAGCATTTCGAAACCTGTTGAAGAGATGGAAATAGCTGTTAAAAAGCTGTCAGAAGGCGATATCAGAAGTGAGGTTCAGTACGAATCAGAAGATGAGCTGGGAGTTATGGCAGACAGTCTGCGGAGCGCCTTTGCTACACTGCAGATCTATATCGGTGATATCTCAACCTCTATGCGGATGATGGCAAACGGAGATTTCAATATCTACGCTACAGAGACTTTTAAAGGCGATTTTGCGGAGATTCAGCAGTCGATCCATGAATTTTCACTTAAAATATCAGATACGTTAAATCAGATTGGCCTTGCATCTCAAAATGTATCCAGCGGAGCCAGTCAGATTTCCGACGGTGCACAGGCATTGTCCCAGGGAGCTACAGAGCAGGCCAGCTCAGTAGAAGAAATTTCCGCTACAGTGGCAGATATTTCCTCTCAAGTAAAATTAACAGCTGATTCGACCAACGATATTAATACAAAAGCGGATACAGTGGGCAGCCAGATTCGCGAAAGCGATGAAAAGATGCAGCGGATGCTGTCTGCTAT
>CAUEYG010000222.1 GCA_959021945.1 uncultured Eubacteriales bacterium
CATAGCCAAGCACGTTTTTCAGCAATTCCCCTGTAGCATCCGCCACAAAACGAATCCCCCGTCCTTCCAGTCTTGAAAAGATCTGTTGGTATACGTCCTTTGGCAGAGTATTGGGAATATTCCCGGAAACAACCAGGGTATCTCCCTCTGTGAGCATTTCCAATTTTTCTAACAGTGCTTCCAGCTTTTCTTTTGTAATGGATGCACCCTGTGTATTGATTTCTGTCTCCCGCTCCATTTTAATCTTAATGTTAATCCTTGTAATTCCTTGGTCCAGATGAACAAAGTCTGTCTTAAGGCCTTCTTTCTCCAGCCCTTTTTCCAGCGCTTCCCCTGTAAACCCGCTCACAAAACCCATAGCTGTATTTTCAACGCCCAGGCGTCCCAGAATGGTGGAAACATTAATTCCCTTGCCGCCAAAGTAATAGGTTTCCTTTTTCGAACGATTTGTCTCCCCCAATTTCAGATCATCCATATATACGATATAGTCGATTGCAGGGCTAAAAGTAACCGTATAAATCATATTATTCCACCTCCTCGATCACTGTATACTTACAATACTCATGATGTTCCATCTTATCTGTAATAATACAGGCATCTTCCAGCTCCGCGAAGGTTACGGGTGAAATAAGCCCAAACTTGGTGTGGTCAGCTAAAATAACTGACACGTAGGATTGCTCCATGGCTGCTGTCTTAATAGCGGCTTCACCAATATCCGGTGTTGAAAAGCCTCTTGCAATATCAATCCCATTGGTTCCCATAAAGCATTTCGTAAAATTATATCGTTTGATTGATGTGATCGCTGCCTCCCCAATGGCAGCTTCCGTGGACGGCCGCAGCAGTCCTCCAATCATATAAGCATGAAATCCTCTCTCAATTAATCTCTTTGCATGAACAATTCCATTGGTTACATAAGTGACATTTTTCTTTTCCAAATAGTCAATCATTTTTCCAGTAGTCGTCCCTGCATCAATAAACACAAAATCATTATCATTGATCATGGAAGCAGCGTATTTCGCAATTCGTTCTTTTTCATCTACGTTAATATTTGTTCTCGATGCTACATCCGTTTCCCCTGACGCCATGTCCCCTGAAAGGGAGATAGCTCCGCCAAAGACCCGCTTTAGCTTTCCCAATTGATGCAGCTCGTTAATATCACGTCTGATGGTGGATTCGCTGATTCCCAATTCCTTAGCTAAATTTACCACTTTAACAGCATGCTTTAATTTTAGCTGCTTTAGAATTTTTTCATGTCTCTCATCTTGTAACATGTTCCCCTCCTGCATCTTTATTATAGCATCATATCAGTCAAAGTCAATCATTTTATTTCAAATTCAGTCATATTTTTTGTATTTATAGCCAAACTCAATCATTTTCTTTTTTTGAGTCACGGAACATTTATGAAAGTTTCATACCAAAGGCCTGTATAACCTGAAGTTCAGGAGACTCTTTAAGATCTTCCACAGTCACAAGTTTTCCGCCATCCGAATCTAAATCATAGCCAAACCGGATAAAGGCATACCAAATTAAGTATGCGCACTGGGCTTTTAGATTATCACTGTTTCTTGGTTTTTTTCTCCCTATCAATCCGCTGGTCAGGCTATAAGGAACATTCACCAAATTTTCATAAGCATAAGCTGCTATGGATTGGCGCTCCTGTCTGTCAGCAGTTTTTAAACGCAAAATAAGAAAACTGGAATATGTACGCCAATGATCTGTACTTTTTATCTTTGACACAGAGCCCGGCATAACAGCCTCCAAGCAAAGCCCTTGTTCAGCATCCACCACAAGGCCTGCGTGTCCATGCTTCCATCCCAAGCTGTGAGAAGAAAAAGACAGAATAATATCTCCATCCTCCAGAGGAGCCATGGGTACTTTTTCCTTTTCATCTGATAGGATAAGGTCTTGTTTTGTAAACAAGCTTGCGGGCTGACATTTTGTTTCTAATTCTTCCAAAAAGAAATCCTGATATACAAGAATATCCTCTTTTGTATAGCCTTTTCTTGCTCTGAGCTGATCGATTGCCGGCTTTCCAAGCCCCGTCTGCCCGAAGAGCACTTGATAATCGCTGCTGTTTAATTGGCTTTTCTCTAATATTGCGTCTATTGCTTTTTTCTCTGGCATTGTCCTTTTTTCAAAATAGGGGAAATGAACCAGAGGCTGGAAGAAAACAGAAACACACAGCAGCACAATTACCGCCCGCAATAACCAATATTTTACCCTTCTCACGCTATATCTCCTCTGTCTCACAAAGCTCCTCCCGCTATCATTATGTACAGAGAAAACCTTTCTCATACGTCCTTGCCCCCTTGAATTCATCTCGGGTAACGCCTATAATGGAAAGAAAAGACTTTGGGGTATATGTATGAGAAATATAAAATCGCCGGTTCTCTCTATGACCGGTTCTGCTTTTTTAACATTTTTTAGGGTTCTGCCGGCTCTGCTTCTCTTTGAAATGATTTATAAGCTGTTATGCAGTATGATTTTTCAACCGCTATTGTCGATCATCATGCAGCGCGCTCTTGAGATCAGCGGCTATGATGTGGCCTTTAACGGTGATATTGCAAGTGTTTACACAAGCGCTTCCGGCATCATAGGCACCATCCTCCTTTGTATCGTTGCTTCGCTTTTCGCCTATTTTGAGTTTGCGGTTATGATCCTTATGATATATTCACGTTACATAGACAGCCCTCTTTCATTGGCGGATTCTATGAAATTAGCTCTGACAACCTTTAAAAGTATGGCTAGCCTTGGTTTTATTGGATTTGCTTGCTATGCCCTAGGTCTGCTGCCTCTCCTCAATTTAGGGTTTGCCCCCTCCATCAGGCCGGAAGGCGAGATTCCTGCTTTTATAAGCGGCGAGCTTTATAAGTCTCTGTTCGGAAGCGTCTTAATGGTGTTTTTTTATACCCTTATGTATTTGCTGTTTTTTTGCGCTATCTTTGTCCTTCCTGTCATGGTTTTGCGCCGCCGCAAATTTGGGCGTTCCTTTCGGATAAGTCTGTCGCTGCTGCTCTCTATGAAGTTAAAGAATGCGATTCCGCTCATCCTTCTTTTTATCTTCTGGTGTGTTCTATTGCTTTATCCCGGTATCGTGCCTACCTATTACGCCGGAATTTCCGATGCCAGTGCAGCAGAAATTTTGGGAAACTTTTTCTTTTCTTGGAAAAGTATTCTTCAGTTTCTTTTAACAGAAGGTCTGCAGATTTGTCTCACAATACTGCTCTTTACCTTTCTCATAGCCTTATACCTTCTTTGCGGCGGTAAGGCCAGCTTAAATCAAGAAGCTATGCCTGCAATCGACAGGAGGCTGCAAAAGACCCAAAGCATTGCCTCTAAAGTATTTTCTTTTTTTCAATCTATTGGTTCCTCTGTTTGTAACTGGATTCAAAGCCGTGCTTTTTACCAGGCCCATAAAAGGCCCATTTGGGCAGCAGCATGTATTTTGATTTTTTTAGGAATCTTTGGCTTATTATACAGCCAGCCCAATTCCTACGATCAAGTGGTGGTAGGCCACAGAGGCAGCCAGCAAGGGGTAGAAAACACTTTACAGGCTATAAAAGGCGCCATAGATGCCAGAGCCGATTATGCAGAAGTTGATATTTTATTATCAAAAGATGGGGTTCCCATGGTTATTCATGACGATAACCTGAAACGCTTATCCGGGAAAAACTTAAATGTATATGATTTGACTGCCAGCCAGCTGTCCAAACTATCTCTGTCTCAAAACGATAAAACAGGGAAAATTTCCACATTGGATGAGGTCATTGACTATTCCCGCGGAAAAATTGATCTTTTAATTGAATTAAAGCTCCATGGCCATGAAAAAGCAAGCATTGTAAAAGAAGTGATCCAGGTCATAGAACAAAATCACTTTCAAAAGAATTGTCAGATTATGTCTTTGGAGTATGATTTGGTGGAAGAGTTAAAAACAGATTATCCTGCGTACACAGTAGGTTATTGTGTATACGGCAATCTGGGCAATGCAAGGATGCACTCACTGCGTCAGTTAAATGTAGATTTTTTAATTATAGAAGAGAGCATGGCTTCTAACAGCTTTATTGACCAATGCAACAAAGCTTGGCTGCCTGTCTATGTATGGACAGTAAATACAGAGCAAACCATGCAGTCCTGCTTAAAAATGGGTGCTTCAGGCATCATTACAGATAAACCTAAAGCTGCGCGGAGCGTAGTAGATCAGTATGTCAAAGATTCTATGAAATAACAAAAGAGGCACTCATGTGCCTCCTTTAAAAATTCACTCTGCAAGCTGCTCTGTAACCTTCTTTGCAACTTCATCCAGGCTGGAGTAAAGCCAGTCTCCCGGACAGCTTTTATTCTTGAACCAGCGATGCACT
>CAUEYG010000223.1 GCA_959021945.1 uncultured Eubacteriales bacterium
CAGTCCTGCCAGGTATTTGTGTTTAGTGACATTATTCCCGATCCGCCTGTTGAGGTGGTAGCAGAAGGTATTAAATGTCTGGCTGAATGTAAGGCGGAAGTGATGATTGCAGTAGGAGGCGGATCCTCCATTGATGCGGCAAAGGCTATCAGAGAGCTGTCCCGACAGATGAACTATATAAATGTGGAAGAATGTTTTGCCATTCCAACTACCAGCGGTACAGGTTCAGAAGTGACCAAGTTTTCTGTCATTACTAATGCTCAGGAAGGCGCTAAATACCCTCTGGTCAGTCAATCTCTGCAGCCTATGGTAGCCATTTTAGATCCGGAACTTGTCAAAACAGTGCCGCCGTCTATTACTGCAGATACAGGGCTGGATGCGCTGACCCATGCTCTGGAAGCCTATGTATCCACAGAAGCTACAGACTTTACAGACGCCCTGGCAGAAAAGGCTACAACTCTGTTAATGCGTTTTCTGCCTCAGGCTTATAAAGATGGAAATGATTTAGTGGCCCGTGAGAAAGTTCATAATGCAGCATGCCTTGCAGGAATGGCTTTTAATACAGCAGGACTTGGCATTTGTCACAGTATTGCCCACACCATAGGCGGAAAGTTTCATATTTCCCATGGCAGAAGCAATGCGCTAGTGCTGCCTTATGTGGTTGATTTTAATGCAGATCTGGGAGCAAGGGAGACCACCTTATGCGCCAGAAAATACCAGCGCATGGCAAAACTCATTGGACTGCCTTATGCTAACGTTACAGTAGCTGTAGCCAGTCTGATTCGCAGAATAAAAGAAATGCAAAAAGCCTTTTCCATTCCTGATACACTAAAAAAATTAGACGTTGACCCCCAGGAAGTAATGCGCCTGAAAGCTGAAATGGCTCAGACTGCTCTGGCGGATACCTGCACAAAGACCAACCCGCGAAAGGTTGATGCTGCTGATCTTGAAGCAATCCTAGAACAGGTAACGCCGCTGTAGCGTTATGCTATTAGTAGCCCATACAGCATGCAAAAGTAAGAACGTGGAATATATTTGTACAAAACCTGCCGTATGAGGATTAGCACTTGTGCGGCAGGTTTTTTTACAGTGTACGACAACATTTCTGGTCCCCTGTAGAAATTTCTCTGAAAATGTGATAGAATCAATCGGTATGAAAATCGGGAGGCGAAAAATAAAGGAGAAGTCATGAGACTGAATAAATATATTGCTCACGCAGGAATCGCCAGCAGGCGCAAAGCGGACGAGCTGACCATAAATGGAAATGTAAAAATAAACGGAGTTACCATTCACGAACCCGGATATGATGTGAAACCGGGTGATGCAGTAGAAGTCAACGGCAGGCTGATCCAGCATGAGGAAAGACTTGAATATATCCTGCTGAATAAACCTGTGGGATATATTACTTCCGTGCAGGATGAAAAGGGCCGGCCTGTGGTAACAGAGCTTGTTTCTGATGTGGAGGCCAGATTGTTTCCAGTAGGAAGGCTGGATTACAATACATCAGGCCTTTTACTGCTGACCAATGACGGAGATTTAGCTTATCGGCTGACACATCCGAAACATCAAGTAACAAAGACTTATGTAGCAAGAGTAGCAGGCGTCCTATCAAGGGAAAAGCAGGAGAGACTGCGCCGGGGCGTGGACATTGGAGGTTTTGTCACCTCACCGGCCCGTGTAAAGGTGCAGAGGCAGACAGAGCGCTCTGCAATTGTGGAAATTCAGATCCATGAAGGAAAAAACAGACAGGTGAGGAAAATGTTTGCTGCAGTAGGCAATCGGGTACAGGATTTACAGAGAACCGCAATGGGAGAGCTGCGCCTGGGACGGCTGAAAGAAGGGCACTACCGCAAACTGAAAAAACAGGAAATCGAATATTTAAAAGGTCTATAAGAGGAGGAACAATATGCTGAAACTAGAGCACATCGCTTGGGATTTGCCGGATGGAGAAGAACTCATAAGAGATATTGATGTTACAATAGGCAGTGGAAAGCTGGTAGTAGTTACAGGCCCCAATGGAGGTGGAAAAACCACATTAGCCAAACTAATTGCAGGTCTTGTAAAGCCGGCTTCGGGTAGGATATTGCTGCAGGGAGAAGACCTTACAGAAATGGATGTGACCCAGAGAGCACAGAAAGGGATTGCCTATGCCTTTCAGCAGCCTGTAAAATTTAAGGGCCTGACAGTGCGGGACTTGCTGGATTTGGCGGCAGGAGGCGGTCTGGATGAAGCGGACATTTGCAACCTTCTTGGAAAAGTAGGCCTTTGTGCTGAGGAATATATTGACCGAGAATTAAGCGGAGCCTTGTCAGGGGGAGAGAGCAAACGAATTGAGATCGCCTCCGTATTGGCAAGAGATGCAAAACTATCTATCTTTGATGAACCGGAAGCAGGAATTGATTTGTGGAGCTTCACACGCCTTGTCGATACGTTTCAGGAACTTCGCCGGGAAAAAGAGGGAACCATTCTAGTTATTTCCCATCAGGAACGCATCCTTTCCATTGCAGATGAAATCATCGTCATTGCAGATGGAAGGGTAAAGAACGCCGGATCAAGAGATGAGATTTTACCGACTCTATTATCTGAGGAACGGACCATACGCTGTCCTCAGGGAAAGGATGATATTTGCCATGAATAAAATTACAGAGACCTTGCTGAAAATCGTTTCCGAATATGACGGGGATTTTAAGGGCGCATTCAATATCAGAGAGGACGGCGCATGCGCAGGACGCCAGTCTACGGAACATGTGAAAATCCAATCCAAAGAGGATAAGCCCGGACTGGAAATCCATATTGCACCGGGAACAAAAGGTGAGACCATTTCCATCCCCGCTTGTGTGACAAGAGGCAATGTAGATGATCTGGTATATAATGATTTCTTTGTAGGTGAAGGTGCAGATGTAACCATTGTAGCCGGATGCGGAGTACATACAGACAGCGATGAAGAAGCCAGGCACAATGGAATCCATCGCTTTTTCCTGGAAAAAGGAGCCCATGTTTTGTATACAGAAAAACATATTGGTACTGGCAGCGGAACAGGTGCACGCCGTATTGATCCGGTAACAGAGGTGGACCTTGCCGAAGATTCCTGTCTGGAGATGGATACGGTTCAGATCAAAGGCGTGGACAGTACGGTCAGAAAGACCAGCGGAACCCTGGCAGCCAGAGCAAAACTCATTGTTCGGGAACGGATTATGACAGATGGTTATGAAAAAGCACAGACTGACTTTGATGTTACTTTGGCAGGAGAAGATTCCGGTGCAGACCTTGTTTCCCGCTCTGTAGCCAAGGGACACTCTCACCAGGTTTTTAATTCCTGTATCAGAGGAGAAAACCGGTGTACCGGACATTCGGAATGTGATGCCATCCTAGCTGAGGAGGGAACTGTCTCAGCAGCGCCGTCTTTAGTGGCCTCCCATGTAGATGCAGAATTAATTCATGAGGCTGCCATCGGCAAAATAGCGGGAGAACAGATTATGAAGCTGCGGACTTTGGGCCTTACGGAAGAAGAGGCAGAGGAAAAGATTATATCAGGATTTTTGAAATAGGAAATACAAAATGATCGCTCAGGCAGAAGATGCACAGAAGCGATCATTTTTTGCATTTCTATAAAGCATAGCTCTATTTTTTGATAGCAGCCTTTCGCATCAAAAGGTAGGACACTGCGCTGAATAGGGCAAAGGCCAAAAGCGAGCTAATGGTTATGCGGACCGGCGTAGATAGAAGCAGTATCATAAGATTCTGGAGCTCCCTTGTAATAGCACCTTTTGAATAGGACATTTCTACAAATGGAATGACAAACAGAAACAGAATAGGGATGCCTACACTTACAGCGATCTTGCCCGATTTATTGAGACGGTAGAATAAAACCGTGATCAAATAGCCTGCTGCCATAACAGCCATGGCTAAAACCAACTCCAAAAAGAAATTTTTTATTTGCAAAACCATGGCGCTTTGGTCAGATACACCATATATTCCGGCGTACATGGTCTTAGCTTCAGCATAATCGGAAATGCCAAACAACAGGAACAGTCCTTTACTGAGCAGATAAAGTATGCTGTCTGCTGCAGACATGATTGCGGCAACAGAGACAATTGTCAGCAGCTTTGCAGCAAAAAGACTTTTTCTGGAAACTCCATTTTGCAAAGAAAATAAAAAGATATCCTTAAAGGTACAGAGCCCCACCACAAAGAGAAAGACCAGGGTGATCATTTCATTGCCTCCAAAATTGACAGAAACGCCTGTGTCAGTGGGCGATACTACAAAAGATAGCAGACCTCCAAGAACAAGAGCTCCTACAATAATGACAAAATAAAAAATGGCAATGGCATTTTTATGGTCTGATAA
>CAUEYG010000224.1 GCA_959021945.1 uncultured Eubacteriales bacterium
CCGGAGCCCGATCCTCCAATCCCTTCATGTCAATCTCCCCCTTTAAGTGGCCTGCAATAGGAAGGATTGCTCTATCTTTCATTTTTTTCCTGTGTTCCACAGTAATGGTATTGTTACATCCTGTGGCAGTAATAAAGAAGTCTCCAAATTCAGCTGCTTGCTCCATTTTCATCACATCGAATCCATCCATTTTGGCTTCCATCGCTTTTACTGGGTCAATTTCTGTTACAATAACCTTGGCCCCCAATGCCGCAGCTCTCATAGCAATTCCTCTGCTGCACCAACCATAGCCTACAACCACAGCCGTTTTACTGGCAACAATCAGGTTTGTATTTCTCATAATGCTGTCCCATACAGACTGGCCTGTGCCATACCGGTTGTCAAAGAGATGTTTGCACTGGGCGTCATTGACAGCTACCATAGGAAACTTTAGAATCCCCTGTTTTTCCATAGCCTGAAGCCTGATTACACCTGTCGTAGTTTCTTCACATCCGCCCCAAACTTCCTCTGCCAGATCCGGTCTCTGATTATGCAGCATGCCTACCAGATCTCCGCCATCATCAATGATAATATTGGGCTTATGTTCCAGGCACATTTCAATATGCTTGTTGTATTCTTCGTCAGTAGCTCCGTGCCGTGCAAAAACCTTTAGCCCTGCATCCGCCAGAGCTGCCGCCACATCGTCTTGCGTTGACAGGGTATTACTGCCGGTCACTGACATCTCTGCTCCTCCGGCAGCAAGGACCAGACACAAATAGGCGGTCTTTGCCTCCAGGTGTACGGACAGGCTGATTTTGATACCCTCGAAAGGCTTTGTTTTGCTGAATTCCTCCTCCAATCCTGCAAGGAGGGGCATATTGTTTTTCACCCACTGAATTTTCTGGTGGCCATAAGGCGCTAAGCTTTTATCTTTTATTTCGTATCTTTGCATAATCATCACTCCACTGTTACAGATTTAGCTAAGTTCTTTGGTTTATCAATGTTGCATCCTCTTAACTTTGCCACATAATAGGCAAAGAGCTGCAGCGGCACCACAGAAAGAAGCGGCGTCACTTCATCCATGCAGTCCGGAATATAAATCACCTGGCTGGACTGTTTTTCAATGTCTTTGTTGCCCTCTTTGGCCACACCTACTACGTTGGCCCCTCTGGCTTTAATCTCCTGAATATTGGACAGCATTTTCTCAAAGAGAAAGTCCTGGGTAGCCAAGGCAAAGACCAGAGTACCCTCTTCAATGAGGGCAATGGTTCCGTGTTTTAGCTCACCTGCTGCAATGGCAAAGGAATTAATGTAGGAAATCTCTTTCAGCTTGAGAGATCCTTCATAGGCAACTCCTGCATCAATGCCTCTTCCTATGAAAAAGACTTGTTCTTTCCTGCAGTATTTTTTTGCAATTTCCTCGATCTCTTTTTCCTTTTTCAACAGATCTGTCAGTTTTTCCGGAATTTGCTTTAACTCCTCTACAAAGCGGTTATAGTAATCTTTATCAATCACACCTTTGGTGTGGCCCATATACAGGCCAATGAGATACATGCACATCAGCTGCGTTGTGTATGCCTTTGTGGAAGCAACAGCGATCTCCGGCCCTGCCCATGTATAAAATACATCGTCAGATTCTCTGGCCACAGAGCTTCCCACCACATTTACAACAGATAAAACCCTTGCCCCTTTCTTTTTTGCTTCACGAAGGGCGGCCAGCGTATCCAGGGTTTCCCCGGATTGGCTAATAGCGATAAACAAAGTATGATCATCGACAAAAGGGTCCCGATACCGAAATTCTGAGGCAATATCTACTTCTACTGGGATTTTAGCCATCTTTTCAATGACGGTTTTTCCCACCAAGCCTGCGTGATAAGCTGTGCCGCAGGCAACAATATATACCCGGTGGAAACGCTGGATGTCTTCCTTTGTCATGGAGATGCCATCCAGCTTGATGCTGTTATCATCGTTCAGTCTCCTTACCAGGGTTTCCCGCAGGCCCTTAGGCTGCTCGTGGATTTCCTTCATCATAAAATGGTCATATCCATCCTTTTCAGCAGCATCTGCATCCCAGGTCACGTGAAAGACTTCTCTTTTTACTAGTTTCTGGCCTTCCCCGTAGATTTTAATATCATCTTTGGTCAGTACAACGGTTTCATTATTTTCAATCAAGTAAATCCGGCGAACATACTTTAATAAGGCCGGAATATCAGAAGCAATAAAGTTGCATCCTTCTCCAATCCCTGCTACCAGAGGGGCGTCTTTTCTCACTGCTACAATCTTATCCGGCTCAGCTGCTGCAATGACGCCAATGGCATAAGCGCCTCTCATCTGCTCCACAGCCCGGTTGACTGCCTGATGAAGATCACCGTCATAATAAATTCCGATTAAGTGAGCGATTACTTCTGTATCTGTATCTGATTTGAATTTAACGCCATATTCATCCATGAGCCATTCCCGCAGCTCAATGTAATTTTCAATAATGCCATTATGCACAACTGTAACGGTGTTATCGCTGTTGCTGTGGGGATGTGCATTGAGATCAGAAGGGGCTCCGTGGGTAGCCCATCTGGTATGACCGATTCCCAGGGTACTTTCAAAGTCCGGGTCTCCGATTATCTTTTCAAGATTGCTGATTTCTCCCACATGTTTTCGCGTCTCAATTTGGTTTCCCCTGCACAGGGCAATTCCCGCTGAATCGTATCCTCTGTATTCCAAACGCTTTAAGCCTTCAATAATAACTTCTTTCGCGTTTTGCTGTGTACCTATGTATCCAACAATACCACACATTTTGTTACCTCCTAACCGAGTCTCTTTGTCAATAACTTTGCCAACTCCTGGGCCAGCTCTGTTATATGGTCTACATCTTGACCTTCCAACATAACACGCACCAGTGGCTCTGTACCGGAAGGCCGAATCAAGACCCTCCCGTTCCCTTCCATTTCATCTTCTACCTTTTTAATGGCAGCACGGATTTCCGGGTCTCCTTCATATTTTGTCTTATTTTCATTTTTCACTTTTGCATTTTTTAAAACCTGGGGATAGATTTCAATTTCATCGGACAGCTCAGAAGCAGTCTTTCCTGACGCTAAGACAGCTTTTACGACTTGCAGAGAGGATAAGATTCCATCTCCTGTTGTCGAATGATTGAGGAAAATAATATGGCCCGATTGTTCTCCCCCAATCACGCATCCGGTGCTTATCATGCTTTCCAGCACATAGCGGTCTCCTACGGAAGTTACATCTACGCTGCATCCCATGGCCTCAATATATTTATGAAAGCCAATGTTGCTCATAACCGTAGCAGTCACCCGATTATCTTTAAGCTGGCCCGACTCTTTCAGCATCTTGGCGCAAATGCAAATCAGCTTATCGCCGTCAACAATGCGTCCCTTTTCATCAATGGCAATGAGTCGGTCTGCATCACCGTCATAAGCAAGGCCCATGAAAGCGCCTTGTTCCACTACCGCTTTTTGCAGTTTTTCAGGATGAGTAGAGCCGCATCCTGCATTAATATTTAAGCCATCAGGCTGGTTTCCAATTACATGCACTTGGGCCCCCAGGGATTCATAGACCATCTGCGCCACTTTGTAGGCCGCCCCATTGGCGCAGTCCAATACTAATTTCAGCCCATCCAAGCGGCGGTCAATGGTCCCTTCCAGATATCGGGCATAAATGGCCAGAGCATCCTCATCTGCTTCTAAACATTTTCCCAGCTTTTCACCTGTAATGTGACTGTTCACATCAATATCCCGCAAAATCAAGTCTTCAATCTCATCTTCGATTTCATCATCCAGTTTAAAGCCTTCGCTGTTAAAAAATTTAATCCCATTATATTCAAAGGGGTTGTGGGAAGCAGAGATTACCACCCCTACATCCGCCTGATAATATTTTACCAGATATGCTACAGCCGGTGTTGGCAGAATCCCCACTTTGATCACGTTTCCTCCTACTGCCAGAATACCTGCGCTGAGAGCATCTTCCAGCATATCTCCGGAAATCCTGGTATCCTTGCCAATGAGAACAACTGGTTTTCCTTTCTTTTTGCTGAGCACATGGGCGCCGGCCTTTCCCAATTTAAACGCTAGCTCAGGCGTCAGCTCGGAATTGGCTATTCCTCTTACACCATCTGTTCCAAAAAGTCTTCCCATTTTCATTCTCCTTTTATTTTTTTCTGTACTTAACTCTTCCTCTTAATCGTTACTTCCACATTTTCAGGACTGACCTTCATGCTGTTAAAGGTTTTCTTAGATGTGACAGTTGCAGGAACCGTGTGGTTCCCTTTCTTGAGGCCCTTCAGATCAATGGATATTTGAAAGTCCTCAGAAGTGACTTGTTTCAATAGATTCTCGCTGCCTGT
>CAUEYG010000225.1 GCA_959021945.1 uncultured Eubacteriales bacterium
GAAAAAACACATGTCATCATAAAGATGCCAAACAGCTGATTGGAGAAATTCAAGGTGATATTTTATATTTGGACCCGCCGTATAATTCCAGGCAATATGCTCCTAACTATCACCTTTTAGAGACCATTTCCAAGTATGATGCGCCTGTTATAAAAGGTGTAACAGGAATGCGTAACGATGAAGAGCAAAAATCGGATTTTTGCAGGAAAAAAGATGTGCTGGATGCCTTTGATGATCTCATTAAAAAGGCTGATTTTGAGCATATTATTTTGAGCTACAGCAGCGAAGGGCTCATGGGATTTCATGAGATCGAAGGGGTTTTGAAAAAACATGGAATAGCGGAAACTTACAAAAGGTACGATGTTCCATATCGCAAATACAAGAGCAAGAAGACAAAAAAAGAAAAGACTTTGTACGAATATATTTTTTATATCCAAAAATCGGTGAGCAAAAAAGGACGGAGAGCTGCTGCGGCCAAACCGATTGCAGCTGACACAAAGGCAAAGCCTGTTCAAGGAGAGAAAAAGAAAAAATACATGAAAAGCCCGCTTAATTATATTGGAGGAAAATACAAGCTGCTGCCCCAGATCATACCTCGCTTTCCGGCAGATATTCATACGTTTGTAGACCTTTTTTCCGGCGGCGCCAATGTGGCTGTTAATGTAAAAGCCCATCATATCATTTGCAATGATATTAATACAAAAATTATTGAACTCTTTGAAACCTTTAAGAAAAAAAGTATAGAGGACATTTTGCAGCGGATCTCCTATAATATTGAAAACTTCCAGCTTTCAAAGGAAAATAAAGAGGGGTTTATCGCATTCAGAGACCATTACAACCAGCACCCGGACCCTATTGACCTGTATACTTTAGCTTGCTATTCCTTTAATTACCAATTTCGATTTAATAATCAGCACGAGTACAATAATCCTTTTGGAAAAAACAGAAGCCATTTTTCCAAACAAATGGAAGAAAACCTGGTGGCTTTTGTAAACAAATTAAAAACAAGCAATGTTAGCTTTTCCAGTAAAGATTTTGCAGATTTTGATTTGAGCTCCTTGGGACCGGCGGACTTTGTATACTGCGACCCTCCTTATTTGATTACCACCGGCAGTTATAACGATGGAAACAGAGGCTTTAAGGATTGGGGAGAAAAAGAGGAAAGACAGTTATACGACCTGCTGGATCAGCTGGATCAAAAGCATGTGCCCTTTGCTTTTTCCAATGTTTTAGCTCATAAAGGACAGGTAAACGAAAGCCTGCTCCAGTGGAGCAAACAATACCATGTGATTCACTTATCTCATAATTACGCTAATTCCAGTTACAATACCAAGAGAGGAGAAAGCGACGAGGTTTTAATCATAAACTACTAACTTCGTGTCAATAGGCAAATGATTCATATTATCCCTACACAGAAAACAAAATTCAGAACCTTTGGGTGGGTGCAGGACCCGGGAAACTTCAGAAGTCTGTGCGATGTTGTGGCAATTTTTCAAAAAGGCTCCCAAAAGTACCTGGAGCTAAAGCAAGAGAGACTGCCGCGCCTGGTAGAGGAACGGGATGGAAGAGCGCAATTGCTGGAAGCTCTGGACGCAGAACCGCTATACATATCCTACGGAGACTTGGTAGGCAGCGCCTTTTCCCCTAGGAGCGCTTCTCGGTGCAATGGCATTGTCCAGGCCGTAGTTCCGGGGCAAGGCAGGCCCTTTATCGTAGACTGGCCGGCTGATAATTTTGTACGATGGGCTTATGCTCTTGGATTTCTAAAATACGATCATGAAGGGGACAGTTTTTTTATTAGTGAGTCTGGGGTGCAGCTGACCAAGGCAAGAACAACCGGACGGGAACTGAATCAGAATGAAAAAGAGATCTTAATCACTGCCATTTTGGCCTATCCTCCCGCTGTAAGGGTGCTGACGCTTTTAGCCCAGACAGAGGATACACATCTGACAAAGTTTGAGATTGGCAGGCAGCTGGGATTTGTAGGGGAGGGAGGATTCACCAGCCTGCCTCAGTCCATTTTAATCCGATCCCTTGCAATGACGGAGCAGACAAAAGAGCGAAATAAAATGAAGACAGATTGGGACGGGTCTTCCGATAAATACGCCAGAATGATTGCCAGCTGGTTGGTAAAGTTGGGGCTGATGCAGCAAATACCCAAAGAAATTACTGTAACAGTGGCAGGTCAAAGGCTTACAGAGACAATCGGCCAAGCATATATGATTACTGCAGCAGGGCTAATGGCCTTAAATCGAGTGAGCGGACGCAGCCGTCATAGCAGAATTGCCAAAAATTTATGCTTTGAAATGATGGCTACAAAAGGAAAGGATCGTGAATATCTGAGAATACGGAGGACATATATTTTAAAGGTCATATCAGAAGGAACAGGGTCTGTTTGCTTGGAGGATATAAGGTCTTATCTAATGGGAAAGGGGCTAGCGGTCAGCCCGGAAACCATTGAAGACGATATTCAGGGACTTATCAATATAGGGCTCAATATCCAATCAGAGGGGCAGGGCTATTTGTGGAAAGATGCCATCAATGACTTTGTGCTGCCGCTGCCCCAAGAACTGACAAAATCTGATTTAATGGAACAAAAAGAAGAGCTGCGTCTGCAGCTGACCCATTTGTCCCATGAATACTTGTCGCTGCTGGATTTAGCCTACGATTCCGCTCAGAATCGGCTGTTTGAAATGAAGACAATGGAACTGCTCATGGAGGGCTGTGGCTACAGCGGCACACATCTGGGAGGCAGCAGGAAACCTGACGGAATCTGTTATACAACGGATTTGGAAGAAAATTATGGAATTATTGTGGATACGAAAGCCTATTCAAAGGGCTACAGCCTGCCGGTTTCCCAGGCCGATGAAATGGAGCGATATATTCGGGAAAATCTGGGGAGAGATTCGGCAGTAAACGAGAACCAGTGGTGGAACCACTTTCCAAGCAATATTAAGACCTTTTTCTTTTTATTTATAGCAGGACACTTTAAAGGAAACTATCAAAACCAGATAGAGCGTTTGCAAAGGAGCACCAAAGTAAAAGGCGGGGCAGCAGAAATAAAACGGCTATTGCTGGCTGCCAATGGATGGAAGGCGGGAAGCAAGAGCCATGAAACCATACGCCGGGAAATTTTTGGAGACTAGCAATCGGCAGCGATTCCGGCAGTGCTGCTGTGAAGGGAACCATAAGGAGGGACGGTCAATAATGAAAGCAGTTGTATATAAAGGAAATGAAAAACCAGTCATAGAAGAGCGGAAGGAGCCAGAGATCTTAGACCCAAAAGATGCAGTTGTCAAGGTGACGCTAGCTGCGATTTGCTCCAGTGACCTTCATATTTTGCACGGAGCTGTGCCCAGAGCAGAAAAAGATGTAATTTTAGGCCATGAATTCGTAGGTGTCGTTGAAAAAATTGGTTCACAAGTAAAAACCGTACAGCCTGGGGATCGGGTGGCAGTCAATGTGGAGACCTTCTGCGGCTCCTGCTTTTTCTGTGAAAGAGGCTATGTAAACAACTGTGAGGACCCACAGGGCGGCTGGGCATTGGGATGCCGTATTGACGGCGGACAGGCGGAGTACGCCAGAATTCCTTATGCAGACAATGCTCTGACCCTTATCCCGGACCAGGTTTCCGATGAACAAGCCTTGCTCACCGGCGACTTGATGTCTACCGGCTATTGGGCAGCGCAGCTGGGAGAGATCAAGGAGGAAGATACCGTAGCTGTAATTGGGGCTGGGCCTACAGGCCTATGCACTATGATGGCCGCCAGGCTCTGGCATCCCAAACATATAATTGCCCTTGATACAAAAAAGGACAGACTTGATTTTGCCTTGAAAAATGGCCTTGCCGACCATGTATGCGATCCATGTAACGAAGATTATACAAAAGAAATTATGGATATGACCCAGGGCCGGGGTGCGGATGTTGTCATAGAGGCGGCTGGGGGAAAGGATACTTTCCAAGCTGCCTGGAAAATTGCAAGGCCCAATGGAATCGTCTGCATTGTAGCAATGTATGAAGAAGCCCAAACCCTGCCGCTGCCTGATATGTACGGCAAAAACCTTACCTTTAAAACAGGCGGCGTCAATGCAGATAGCTGCCAGACCATTATGAAACTAATTGCCCAAGGAAAGCTGAATCCTTCCCTGCTCATTACGAACCGGGCCCCCTTTGAACAGATTTTGGAAGCCTATGAGTTCTTTGAAAAACAGGAAAAGGGAATGCTCAAATGGGCAATCTCCCTGAACCCATCTGGCAGCGCTAAAAAGGAGTAAAGAGATGTTTGACAACTGTTTAGAAAAAATGAACAGTATTTATAAATAAAAACCA
>CAUEYG010000226.1 GCA_959021945.1 uncultured Eubacteriales bacterium
TTTTATCCAATACACGGTTTTTAAAATGTTTTCCAAAAATATTGCTCATTAATTCTGCTGATGTCTTGCCGCCGCTGCCATGAGCCATTGTAATTTTCATGTTCTACCTCCACTGTGCACAGACGCTTTACTTGTTTCGATACCAAATTCCGCAGGCGCCTTCCGCTGATACCATACAGGGGCCAAAAGGATTCATAGGACTGCATTTGGTCTTAAACATAGGACACTGGTCTGGATTGATCTTTCCTACAATCACGTCCCCACAGCTGCATCCCTGCGGCAGCTCCATATCCTGGTCCAGCCCTCTGCTTCCGCCGTCATAAAAAGAATCCTTTAGATAAAGACCTGAATTTTCAATTATCCCCAGCCCTCTCCACATAGCAGGGCCAGGTTCAAAATAAGTTTCCAGAATATCCAACGCTTTCCGATTTCCATCTTCATGAACTGCATTTGTATATAAATTTCTTACTTCCGCCTGTCCTCTTTGCAGTTGGCGGACCAGATCATAAATAACTGCCAGAATATGTTCCGCCTCAAAGCCTGCCACCACAAAGGGCTTTTGGTATTTCTCCGCCAAATCTGCATAAGGGCTACTTCCAATAATGACACTGACATGCCCCGGACAAATAAATCCATCAATATCCTTTTGGTTTTCACAGATCCAGGTCAGGGCCGGTATTACAGTTTTCAGCGCTGTAACCAGCCGAATGTTTTTTACCCCTTTTGCTATGGCCTGCTGCATCATAAGAGCATAGGCCGGAGCCGTCGTCTCAAAGCCCACGGCTGCAATCACATAGGTTATCTCTGGATTTTTGCAAGCCTTTTCCACTGCTTCAAAAGGCGAGTACATCAATTCCACTTTAGCGCCTTTCCCTTTCATCTCAGAAAGGCTTCCCTGAGTTCCCGGCACCTTTAACATATCGCCAAAACTCAGCAGCACATGGTTGTCTTTCATGGCATACTGCAGGCATTTATCAATATATGCGGTAGGTGTAACGCAGACCGGACAGCCCGGCCCGGAAATCAGCTTGATCTTTGGCGAAATCAAGCTTCTGATACCGTTTTTAAAAATACTTGCCGTATGAGTACCGCAGACTTCCATCAGTTTGATCTGCGGGCCATCATAGGCTTTTAAATAGTCAATGACTTGTCGAATTTCCACTATGATAATTCCTCCAGCTCTTCAAAAAGGGCAATCAGTTCCTCTGCTTTTGTCTGCTCCATCACCTCAATGGCGCAGCCTGCGTGAACCAACACATACTGGCCTGGCTGCGGGTCTACAAGTCCCACATTCACATCTACTGTATTCCCTTTAAAATCCACCTGAGCGGTAGTTCCATCTGTGGCAAGGACTTTTCCTGGTATTGCAATACACATCTTATTCTTCCTCCCTTTGTTTCATAGCAATATAAGCCTGTCCTAAGGCGATTCCTCCGTCATTTGGGCTGACAGAAACGTTATAGTAAGGAGAAAAATCATGGCTTCTCAAAAGCCTCAGACTTTCTTCCATTAAAATTTTATTCTGAAACACGCCGCCTGTCAGAGCTACCTGAAAGGCTCCTGTCTTTTTTCTGATTTCCTGACAGGCATCTAAAATCATATGTGCTACTTTGTGATGAAAATCAAGAGCCAGTGCGTTAGCCTTGCACATTTCAGGAGCCGCCGCCGCATCTTCCAGCATAATAGCACACTGCCCTTCATAGTCGTTATGATCTTTAATCCCCAAAAGAGCCGCTACACCGTCAAAAAGCCGTCCCATACTGGAGCTCTCTATGGTATTGATTCCTGCTGCAATAGCTTTTCTGGCCACCTGCTCCCCTTCCCATAGGCGGTCTTCCCTTTCAAGGGCAAACCGGATGATGGCAGAAAGGTCCAGCGCAATTCCTTCTCCCTGCTCCTGATATCCATTTTCCCAGGCATAAAGGTAGCTCACTGCTGATTTCCATCCTTCCTTCATGGAAGAATCGCCGCCCAGCATTTTTACATAGCGCAGATGATTCATACGCTGAGCCTTTTCCTTTTCGCATAACAGGAACTCTCCGCCCCAAATTGCCCCGTCTGTGCCGTATCCGGTGCCGTCAAAGCTGACGCCGATTACTTTTCCCTCCAGGTTATGTTCCGCCATAACAGAGGCTGTATGGGCATGGTGGTGCTGCACTTTTATCAAGGGAAGCCCCAGCTTTTCTGCAAAAGCAGTGGTATAATACAGCGGATGCAGATCACATACTACTGCCTCTGGCTGTATGCGAAAAAGCTGGGCCATCCGCTTTGTATTTTCTTCATAAATTCTCTGATTTTCCACACTGTCCATATCGCCGAAATACTGGCTCATGTAGACAAAGGGCCCTTTTGTGAGAGCAAAGGAATTTTTCAGCTGCCCGCCTGTTGCCAGAATCTGCCCGTCAAAGCCAGTATTCACATAGAGAGGGACAGGAGCATAGCCTTTGGATCTGCGGATCATCTGTGGCTGTCCGTCAATTGCCCTTACCACCGAGTCATCCATCCGAACCTGAATCCGCCGTTTGTTGGAGATCACCCCTTTGATTAAAGGCTGTCTTTCCATTAAGCGTTCCATTTCCTGATCATCTTTTATAATAGGCATGTCTGACAGGTTGGCGCTTGTTACAATGAGAGGGCTGATTTTATCCAGCAGTAAATATTGAGCTCCCATGCTTGGCAGAAAGGAACCGATAAACCGGCTTTTTTGTATTTCTTTGGAAAGAGAAGGCTTGTGCTCCAAAAGTAAAATAGGCCTTGCGGCTGAAGAGAGAAGGCGCTCCTCCACAACGGAAACAAAACAATACTCTTTAATCTGCTCTATGCTGCGAAACATAACAGCAAAGGGTTTTTGTTCTCTTTTTTTGATTTCCCGCAGCTTGGCCACAGCATTGTCATGAAAAGGGTCACAGATCAGATTATATCCGCCCATACTTTTAAAGGCAATCACTTGGCCTTCTTTCAAAAGCCGTGCACCCTCTTCTAAAGACATACTGAGCATAGGTCCACAGTCATGGCAGGAAATGGTTTGAGCGTGATACCTCCTGTCATGAAGGTTTGTATATTCCTCTTTGCAAAAATCACACATAGGAAAATCCACCATGGTGGTGTTCTCCCGATCATAGGGGATACGGTCAATGATCGTATAGCGAGGCCCGCACACCATGCAGCTAATAAACGGATGTTTATACCTGGGATTTTGCGGGTCCTGCATTTCTTCCAAGCAGTGAGGACATACTGCAAGGTCAGCCGGTATCATGGCTGCCTCATCATCGCCTCTTCCGCTGTCCAAAATAGTAAAGGCGTGAAAGGATTTAAAGGGTTCTGTCCTTCGTTTAATATGAACGATCTCCGCCGGAGCCGGTTTTTCCCTCTCAATTGTTTCTATGAAACCATCTATCTTTTCAGGAAAATCTGTCACCATAATTTCAACCAGTCCGCCGATGTTGAGCACTTGTCCCTTCATATTCATGCGGTCTGCAATTTTGGCCACAAAAGGGCGAAATCCTACTCCCTGCACAATCCCCCACAGTTTGATACGCTGTGTGATTTGTTTATTTGTGCTCATGGGTGTGCCCGTGTTCATGATGGTGTTCTTTTACTTCCAGATTCCCAGCTCTTTCTGTAAGCCATGCGGCAACCTCTTCAAAGCCTTCTCCTGTTTTCCCTGAGACTTTAAGGACCGGTACATCCTTGTTTAACGCCCGGACGCCCTTCATAAAAAAGTCCTCGTCAAAATCCAGGTACGGAATCAAGTCCACCTTGTTGAGAATGATAAGATCCGCCTTTTCAAAGGCCAGAGGATATTTGTACGGTTTATCGCTGCCCTCTGTTACAGTCGAGATCAGCATCATCACATGCTCACCAATGGAAAATTCCGCCGGACATACTAAGTTTCCAATATTTTCAATAAAGAGAATGCCCCGCTCATCAAAGGACATGTGATCCACCATATGATCGATCATGGGCGCATCCAAATGGCAGGCGCCGAATGTATTAATCTGATGAGTATCAATTCCCATACCTTTCAAGTCCTGGGTATCCAGATCAGATTCTATGTCGCCTTCTATGACATAGGGTTTTAAACCCTTCAAATGCTTGAAAATATTTTTTAATGTGGTGGTTTTTCCAACTCCCGGCGCTCCCATTTCGTTTACTACCAAAACGCCGTGAGCACCTAAATGTTCATTGACATGCTGGGCAATATGGTCGTTTTCATCCAGAATCCCCTCCATGACATCTATCTTTTTAATATCGTGCATCTCTTCTTTCCTTCCTATTCTGTCAAGCCCAAATTTATTGATTTTATTAGCTTTGACATATT
>CAUEYG010000227.1 GCA_959021945.1 uncultured Eubacteriales bacterium
GTTTCACAGCAGTTTTATGGAAAGTTTCCTAAATGCCATGTTCTTTCTTGCAGCTCATTATCCGGTCAGATGGGTCAGCAGCGGTGAAATTTCCTTTACAACATTATCAGGAGCTTATGTCATGCTCCTGCTGCTGCTTCACTTTGCCTGCGACCTGGTCTATAAAAAGACCGGGTGCCTGTGGAGCGCCATTATGCTGCATTTTCTCTATAATTTGGTGGCATAGGGGATTTTTTCATACTCATAATGTAAAAGAAGTATTTTATTAGATTGAGTATCTTTGCTATACTGTCAGAAGTACCATATGATTTGGCTTTTGGAACATCTGCTTTTGATCCTGCCCAGCAAAACGTATTTTTTACTCTGGCAGGGGGACTGCTGGCTTTGATTCTTGTGAAGAACCACAAAGCTGCTATTGTTCCTGTGACGGCTGCCGTGGCTCTGGCATCCTGGTATCTTCATTTTGACGGAAGCTATTACGGTGTGATTATGATTGTACTCTTTTACTTTTTAAAAGACAAACAGATTGGACGCTCATTGGCAGTATTTGCACTGCAGATCATAATCCTGCTGGTTTATCGGGAACTGCCCGGTCTCAATGACTGTTTTTCAGCCTTTTCACTAGTCTTCATTTATTGGTATAATGGAAAGAGGGGAAGGAACTGGAAATACGTTTTCTATGTGTTTTATCCGGCGCATCTGTTGATTTTCGCATTAATTACAAAATTGGCAGTGATACCCATGTTCCAGTAACGGAGGGAAACCATGGTTTTATTAGAATGTAAAGAAGTAACAAAGATCTACGGGAAGGGACAGACTCAGGTCCGGGCGCTGGACAAGGTAAATCTGACGGTCCGGGAAGGAGAATTTCTGGCAGTGGTGGGAACCAGCGGCAGCGGCAAGTCCACTCTGCTGCATTTAATGGGAGGGCTGGACAGGCCTACAGAAGGAAAGGTTTTCATAGAAGGCCGGGATCTTTCCCAAATGAAAGATGAGGAACTTACGATTTTTCGAAGGAGAAATGTTGGGTTTGTGTTTCAGGATTACAACTTGATTCCTATGCTCAATGTAATGGACAATATTCTGCTGCCTCTGGGGCTAGACGGACGAATAGAGGATGAGGAGTATCTTGATCGGGTTGTTTCTGCTCTGGGGCTTGAGAAAAAGGTCAAAGAGTTTCCGCGCAACCTTTCCGGAGGCCAACAGCAGAGAGCTGCCATTGCTCGCGCCCTGGCAGCAAAACCTTCCATCCTTTTGGCGGACGAACCTACAGGCAATCTGGACAGCCGCACCAGCCAGGATGTTTTGGGATTGTTTAAGGTTACAGGTCAGGCCTTCGGACAAACCATGGTCATGATTACCCATAATGAGGAAATCGCTCAGATGGCGGACCGCATTATCCGTATTGAAGATGGGCGGATTGTCACAGGAGACAGGAACCATGGTTAAGGTATCCAGCGGAAAAACTCTGAATAAAGTGACCTACAGCTTTATGCGGGGAAACAGGGGTCGAAATGTAATTGCAGTGATTGCTATTGTCATGACTGCTGTTCTATTCACAACCTTGTTCACAGCCGCTTTATCTGTGATAAAAACCATGAATAACCAGGAAATGCGGATGTTTATGAACAGCAGTCATATTACGGTTTCAGGGCTGGCCAGGGAACGGCTGCATGAAGTTTCCGGTTATGAAAAAATCAAGTCCTATGGATATACTGTTTATATGGGGCAGGCTGAAAATAAGCAGCTTTCCGCCATAGAGACGGAGATCAGAGCCGGAGATGCAAAGGGTGCCGCAGCTCTTTTAAGCAGGCCGGATACAGGTCATATGCCTGAGGCGGAAAACGAGATTGCTATGAGCACCATTACCCTGGATCTGCTAGGCGTTCCTCATGAACTGGGGAGCAAAATAAAGCTGAAGTATAACAAGAAAAGCTATGTGTTTCAGTTAAGCGGCTGGTGGCAAGGGGACGGGCTCTTACCTGCTCAGGAAATATGGGTATCAGAGGCCTTTTGCAGCAGGAACACAAAGCCTGCTGCAGAGCAGAGCCTTTCTCAGGGAAGTGAGAAAGGGACCTATACCCTATATCTTTGGTGTGATAACTTATTTGGCCTTAACGCTTATATGGAGGACATGGCACAGCAGTATCAGCTGCAGGGAAATGATGAGGAGATTTTGGTCAATGGAGCCTTTGATTATTTTGGGGAAGATGCCATTCCTACAGGAACCATAGCAGCCGTACTGCTCATTGTATTTGCCGCAGGGTATTTGATTATATACAATGTGTTTCGAATTTCCGTTGGAAATGATCTGAGAATTTACGGCCTTCTCAAGAATATGGGCACTACAGGAAGACAGCTAAAATCCATTGTTCGCAGGCAGGCGCTGCTCCTTTCCTGCATCGGTGTGCCCATTGGGCTTGCATTGGGTTTCTTTGGAGGAAAGGCCATGACTCCCTATCTCCTTTCGGCAGAGGTGGAAATGGGACAGGCAGAGGTTCTGTTTTCCGCCAACCCTCTGATCTTTATCAGCGCTGCCGTTTTTTCTGTATGTACGGTTTGGGTTGGCTGTCAAATGCCTTGCCGTATTGTGTCAAAGGTTTCCCCCATTGAAGCCATGCAAATGACTATAGACCGGAGAGCAGGTGTTTCAGGTACAAGTCTGAGACGTATTAGGCCCTATTCTATGGCTTTTGGCTACATAAAGGGCTGCTGGAAAAAAGTGGCGCTGACGGTGGTTTCACTGGCGCTTCCGCTGGTTTTGCTCAATGCCGCATGGTCTATTTTTCAGAGCTTTGATTTTGACCAATACCTGGATACTTACTGTTCCTATGATTTTGAAGTGTCGGGGCTTACTCACAATCGGAGCACTTCTGATCTGAGAGCTGTGACCCCGGAACTAGTGAGAGAATTGTCAAATCGGGATGAGACTCAGGAAGTGGCTCTGGTTTATGCCAGCGAAACAAAACACCGTTTGGGGGAGAAGGGATATGACAATCTCAATAAGATTATAAACCAGGCGGAACACCAACAATATCTGTACGGATATCAGCTGGAAAAGGAGTGGGCATTTTTAGAAAAAGGGCAAGTCCTTTCCCACATCATGGGAATCAATCAAACCGTATTTTCGAAAATAGATTTTGCAGAGGGAAGATGTGATTTTCAACGTTTTGATAGGGGGGATATTGTGATACTCGGTGCTTCAAGCCAAGGGTTTGGCAATTATTATGAACTGGGGGATCAGGTGCGTCTTGACTTTGAAAATGGAAAGAGCAAAGTTTACACGGTTGCCGGTATCGGTGACCTTCCCTATGATCTGGAGTATCCCTTTGCTGCAGGAAGTGTTTTTGATTATACGTTTTTTCTGCCGGAGTCAGAATATTTGAACATGGAAGGGGCGGAAAATGCTATGATAGCAGGCGTTAATGTGAAGCCGGGAACCGAAAAATCTTATGAAACCTGGCTTGCCCGGCACACGGATTCTGAGCTTTTCATTCGTTCAAGGCTAGCGGTATTGGAGGAATGCAAAGGTTTTGCCCAGCGGTACTATGTCACATTGGGGATTTTGTCAGCAGTACTGTTTGTAGTCAGCTTGCTGAACTTTTTCAATGTCATGTCAGTGGAAATAATGGCAAGGCGCAGGGAGCTGTCCCTTTTAGAGGCGGTAGGTATGACAAAGAGACAGATGAGAAACATGCTTTTGGCAGAAGGGTTGTTTTATCTGGCTGCTGCCATTGCTGTGGCCGACACCATAGGCATGGTCATTGCCAATTCCTTAGTCAAGAATACCGTGGGTCAGGCATTTTTCTTTCAATATAAGATGACCTTGCTGCCCAGCTTTGCGATTGCGCCTCTGATGGTGGGAATGATTGCTGCAATTTCCCTTTATCACTGTAAGAGGATGGAAAAAGAGACCATTATGGAGCGAATGCGCAGCCTGCGTACACTTTGAGGTGCTGGTTCGAGTTTCGGAGCGGTCCCGAGGTGCCGGAATGTGTACAAAAGTGGGAGAACCGGAAAACTGCGCACACTTTGAGGTGCCGGTCCGAGTTTCGGAGCGGTCCCGAGATGCCGGAGTGTGCACAAACGTGAGTAAATCGGAAATCTGTGCACACTTTGAGGTGAGCCGGAGCGTTTCGGAGAGGCCTCGAGCCGCTGGAATGTGTACAAACGTGAGCGAATCGGGAATCTGTGCACATTTTGCGGCGAGCCGGAGAATTTCGGAGAGGCCTTGAGCCGCTGGAATGTGTACAAATGTAAGCGAATCGTAAGCATAAAAAAGTGGGCACCTAGGCAAAGAAAAAACAAGAACGCAAGG
>CAUEYG010000228.1 GCA_959021945.1 uncultured Eubacteriales bacterium
TATGGAGGAAGCACTTGCCTGTGCTTACGACGGCTTGGAGCAGGATGCCTTTACTTATGTAATTCCAAGTGCCGTGTCGGTTGTTACCAAATACCAGGAGGAGTAAGAAATGAAGCATAGATTTGTGGCAAAGAGATATTGGAAGGAAGAAATTCCGCCAATGAGCGTTGTTGATAAATTGGCGCAGAAGTATGACGATGTAATTGATTTGAGCTTGGGCGACCCGGACCTGATTACAAATCGAATTATTATTGACAAAGCTTATGAGGATACCCTGAAAGGCCATACAAAGTATACGGATTTCAGAGGGGATATGGAGCTGCGGCAAGAAATTCGCAATTACTACAGAGAAGATTTTGGTTATGAAGTTAAGGATGAGGAGATCTTTGTGACTGCCAGCGGAACCCATGCCATGTGCCTGGCCTTTTGCAGCACATTAGACCCGGGTGATGAGGTTATTATACACGCCCCTTATTATACCTATTATGCAACTCAAATTGAGTTTGTGGGCGGTGTTCCTGTCATTTTAGAATGCTATGAAAAAGAAGGGTTTCAGATCAATATTAGGAGAATGGAAGAGCTGATTACAGAAAGGACCAAAGCAATTTTGGTCAATACTCCCAACAACCCTACAGGCGTGTGTATGACCAGGGAAACCTTAGAGGGAGTAGCGGCTCTGGCAAAGAAATATGACTTGCTTGTGATAGCAGATGATATTTATACGGCCTACAGCTTTGGCGCCCCATTTCTGCCTATGACGAGTCTTGACGGTATGAGAGAGCGGACGATTACTCTTAATAGCTATTCTAAGGATTACACCATGACTGGATGGCGAGTAGGGCAGATTATCGCGCCGCCTCCTGTGATTCATACCATTAATTCAGTCAATGATGCGGTTATGTTTACTGCGCCGTCTGTATCTCAGAGAGCAGCAATTCATGCCATACGCCATCGCAAGGAAATCCAGCCTCCAATGATTGAAGAGTATAAAAAGCGCGTCTTATATGCAGCGGAACGAATTGGACGGATCGAAAAACTTTCTGTGCTGCCTCCTCAGGGAACCTTTTATTTGTTTATTAATATTAAAAAATTGGGGATGAGCTGTATGGAAGCCAGCGACTGGATTTTAAACGAAGCCCATGTGCTCACAGTCCCGGGAATTTCTTTCGGTGCCTGTGGCGAAGGGTATGTACGGATTGCATGTACCAAGGAGATCCCTGTATTAAAGGAAGCTTTTGATCGAATCGAAACATTGTTTTAATGAGGAAAGGAACCTCCAAAAGGTGATGGAATGACGCCGATGGATTACAGAAAAATCAAAAGCTATCGGGAGTAGGTTTGAGCCGTAGAGAGTGGATGAAAAAAAGAAGGAACCGTACAATAAGTGGTAGGTTAGATTAAACTAATCTATCACTTATTTTTTTGATTGCGAGGTGTTTCTGCCTATGATTGGAGATATGGGAATCAGAGGCGTTTGGGCGGCCCCGGCAGTTGTGGATGGGATTATTTTTATCATCTGTGCCGGAATCGCAGTGGCCGAGTTTCACAAGAATGTTAAATATAATTAATTTTAATAAATATATTTACTTTTTGAGCTGGCAGTGATAAGATGCTTTTCAGAAATTGCTTATAATGAAAAAAGAAATGAGAGGTATTTGTATGTCTGATTTTTACTTTGGCGATAAACTGGCGTCTTATCGAAAATCCGCAAAGATGACAATTCGGGACTTGTCGGAAAAAACCGGTTTGAGCACTGCTATACTTAGCCAATTAGAACGAAATATGGGAAACCCCAGCCTGCATGTTTTGCAGATTATTGCTGCAGAAATGGGAATGACGGTTTCGGAGCTGCTCATGGAGAGAGTGGGAATAGATCGCCTGTTGCTGAAAAAGAAAGACCGCCAGCAAATTCTTATATTTTTTATGATGTTCTGACTCCCAGGACCATGCGTTCGCGAATTAATATGATACTCGTTTACTGTGCACCTCATGGAGAAACGTTTGACGGAGAGTTTCATATGCACCCGGAAGAAGAGGTTATTTATATTCATCGGGGCAGGGTAAAGGCTGTTTTAGAAAAGGATGTGATCGATCTTGAAGAAGGAGATACTCTCAGGATTCCTGCAGGATACAAGCATCGTTATATAAATGACACGGATCAGCCTGCAGAGATCCTTACGATTGAAACGCTCTAATGGGAGGACAGATGATGCTTATAAGAGAAGACAATTTGAAAAAAAGAAGTGAAAAGACCTATCTTTTACTGCTGATGCTGGGCCATATTACTACAGATCTTAACCAGGGTGCACTTCCTGCAGTATTGCCGTTTTTGGTGGCTGATCACAATCTGTCCTTGTCTGCAGCAGGAGGGTTAATGCTGGCGCTTACAGGCCTTTCGTCTATTATCCAGCCCTTTTTAGGTTATGTTTCTGACCGCATGGGAACTCCCCAGCTTATGAGCATAGGAATTCTCCTTGCATGCGGCGGCCTGGCAGCTTTGGGAACAGCTTCATCTTACCCGGCTATGGTTTTCTGTGTGCTGCTTTGCGGTATAGGCGTTGCTCTCTTTCATCCTGAGGGCGGAAGGATGGTAGACTGCGTAGCTCAAAGTTCCAAGGGTGAAGCTATGGGAACTTTTTCTCTTGGAGGCAATATTGGATTTACCCTTGGCCCTATTTTTGTGGCTATTTTTATACCTCTGTGGGGTTTAAAGGGGCTCTTTCTGTTTCTGATTCCTGCGGCCATAACCATCTTTTTGCTGCAGATCTACGGGAAAGATTTAAAAGCATTTTCAGATAAATCCTTTGAGCAACGAAATCTCTTGGAACGAGGTATGAAAAGAGATAACTGGAAAGCATTTGCTGTTTTGGCCCTTATTATTTTATTCGATTCTATTGTAGACTATGGTTTAATTACCTTTCTTCCTTTATTTTGGACCAGCATTCTTGGTCAAAGTGAAATGATCAGCGGGATAATGCTGGCAGGGCTAAGTGTTCTCCAGGCTTTTTCCACATATATTGGAGGGTATTTGGCAGATCGTTTTGGTTTCCGAAAGATCATTGTTATAGGAAGTGCGCTTTATGTACCGGCGATTTTATTTACAGGGCTTGCTTCCAACATAGGCACAGCTGTATTTGCCGTAATCGTTGTGGGGCTTGCCACAAAACTGATTCAAAGTCCTACTGTGGCATTGGGGCAACAGTATCTGCCCAATCATGTTGGACTGGCTTCAGGGATTACTCTGGGGCTGGCAGTCAGCTTTGGAGGAATTGCCTCTCCTATATTGGGAAAAATTGGAGATGAGAGCAATCTGACTGTAGTTATCATGACGCTGGCTGTCATAGGGGCCTTGGTAACGCTGTTTTCTTTCTTCATTCCAAAAGAAAACAAAGATTAAATCAGTTTTGCTGCAGCATGTTTTATTGTGCAGGCGCTTGATACATACGCCCTAAATGGCCTTCACTGTCTTTTACCATAGTAAGAAATGTCCATCCGCATTTTTCGTAAAAAGAAGTATGATCTGTCAGCAAATATAGGGTTTGAAAGCCAAATTGCCCCAGATCCTTTCTGATAACCTTTAAAAGTTCTTTGGCATGACCTTGGCCCCGCTCCTGTTCCTCTACAAAGAGAGCGCACAGATTAG
Source organism: uncultured Eubacteriales bacterium (assembly GCA_959021945.1). Taxonomy (GTDB): domain Bacteria; phylum Bacillota; class Clostridia; order Peptostreptococcales; family Anaerovoracaceae; genus Hominibacterium. The sequence goes on from CAUEYG010000228.1 coordinate 3,644, forward strand.
GGGTCAGGTCGCTGCGCTCATGAAAGTCATTGGCTATGACTCCGGCGCCGGCAATGATCTCTTGATTCTGGTCCGTAAGAATATACCATTGAGGGATTCCTGAGCTTTGCTGTATACATTCCTTCATGCTCTGACAATAAGCTTCCAAAGGCACGTCCCACTTTTCACTGAACCAGGAGGCGGCTTTTTCTAGGTGCTGAGGATGTTCCCGTAATTTTAATAGCATTTTAGTAGACTCCTATCTGGCACATTTTCATAGCTGCAAGGGCGTTTTCATGGCTTTTGGGCGTAACTCCCGCACAGCAGGAGCTGTCTACTGATACTGGCACTTCCGGCAAAAATGCTTTTACAATCATGGCATTGGAAATCACACAAATATCTGTTACAACCCCACCAGCTCGATTTCTTTGGGGCATTCTCCTGCACGGTCAAGTTCCATCAGCATAATGCCCAGCTCCTTGGAGCCAAAGGTGTCTTTTTCAATAACAGGCGAATCCTCAGGACGAAAGATATCACCAGTAATTTCCCAGCCAGAGGTACCTTTCACACAGTGAGTGACTGGCAAAAGTTTTCCTTCCTGTGTATCTAAATACTGCTTGTGGTGGGTATCTGCAGTAAAGATCACATAATCTCCGCGAGCGTCGTATTC
>CAUEYG010000229.1 GCA_959021945.1 uncultured Eubacteriales bacterium
CGAGGGGGGAGTACATCTTCTTTTTGAGGAACAGGAACCTGCTCCAGCCCAGGGGCGCCTTCCATTCTGTCCAGTCTGGACATTACGCCAGGTCTTACGGTAGACATCTGAGGTCTTGTTCTTGGACAAATAATTGTAGCCATCAGGTTACCACCAAATGCCGGACGAGTCATCTTCAGTCCAGTATCAGGGTCATCTCTCTTTAAAGAAGCTGTATTCAATGTAGTGTTTTCGTTAGCATAGTCAATGTAGTTTGATACTTTTACATCCAAGTGTGTACAGTCTGCAGTCAGACCAGTATCTGCTCTTGCTGCAACTCTCGGAGCCAAGTCTCTTCCAATATGAGTAGCGCCATACATAACGATTTCCGGCTTGTACTGTTCAATTGCGTCAGTAATTGCCTTTGTATATCCATCTGTTGTATATTGTTCAAGAAGTGGATCTTCAAGAAGGTATACCTGGTCAGCACCATATTCAAAACATTCCTGTGCCAGGTGTTCAATATTATTACCAACAAGAAGAGCACATACTTTTGTATCAGCACTGATATCTCTGGCAAGTCTATGGCCCTCACCAATTAATTCCAGTGCCACATTCATCAGCTTTCCTGCGCGCTGTTCTGCGTATACCCAAATGTTTTTGTAATCCGCAAAATTTACTGTTGCCATGTTTTTAACCCTCCTTAAATTATGTGCTTTTGCTTCAATCTGATGATCAGATCTTTAGCTAAATCTTTTTCTGTATCTCCTTCGAGCATCATACCTTTTCCCTTTGGTTTCGGTGTAAAGGAACGGAATACGTTTGTCGGAGATGCTTTCAGACCTACGATAGAAAGATCTACTTCGATATCTGCAGCATTCCACACTTTAATATCCTTATCCTGGTTATAAATACCTGCGATAGACATGTATCTAGGAGTGTTTAATTCTTTAATTGCAGTCAGCATACAAGGAGTCTGAATATCAATCACTTCATAACCATCTTCTAACTGTCTTTCAACTCTGATGTCTTTCATATTGTCAGCAATTTCAAAGTTCTGAACATATGTAACCTGAGGAAGATCCATTTTTTCTGCAATCTGAGGTCCAACCTGAGCGGTATCTCCGTCAATAGCCTGACGGCCTGCGATGATCAGATCAAAATCACCGATCTTTTTAATTGCAGCTGTAACAGCGTTAGAAGTTGCCCAAGTATCAGATCCGCCTACTGCTCTGTCACTGATCAGAATTCCTGAGTCAGCACCCATTGCCAGACATTCGAACAGCATATCTTCAGCCTGAGGAGGTCCCATTGTAATTACTGTTACATGCACATCATCATATTTATCTTTCATATCCAAAGCTAATTCCAGTGCATTTGCATCATCTGGATTTAATATGCTTGGTACACCATCTCTAATCAGTGTTCCTGTTTCAGGGTTGATTCTAATTTCATTAGTATCAGGTACCTGTTTTGCACACACGATAATTTTAAATGCCATTTCTAATTCCTCCTTCTTTCCTATTTACCTAATACAGATGCCGCGATTACGATCTTCTGAACTTCTGAAGTACCTTCGTAGATTTCTGTGATCTTAGCGTCTCTCATCATTCTCTCTACTGGGTAATCCTTTGTATATCCATATCCGCCGTGCAGCTGTACGCACTTTGTAGTTACATACATTGCAGTTTCTGCTGCGAACAGTTTTGCCATTGCAGACTTAGGACCATAAGCCAGATGTTTATCTTTCATATCTGCAGCTTGGTAAATAAGGAGTCTGGCAGCTTCAATTCTTGTTGCCATTTCAGCAATATCAAATCTCAAAGCTTCCATATCCGATAACTTTTTACCGAACTGTTTTCTTGCTTTCATATATTCAACGGTTACATCCAATGCACCCTGAGCAATCCCCAGTGCCTGAGACGCAATACCAATACGTCCGCCATCCAGTGTAGACATAGCAACTTTAAAGCCCTTGCCTACACCACCCAAAAGTCTGTCTTTTGGAATTCTGCAGTTCTGGAAAATCAACTCAGTTGTGGAAGATGCACAGATTCCCATTTTGTCTTCTGTCTTACCAATGGAGAACCCTTCATCACCCTTTTCTACGATAAACGCGGAAATTCCTCTTGTTCCTTTAGACTTGTCAGTCATAGCCATAACGACAAATGTTTCAGCATATCCGCCGTTTGTGATAAATACTTTTGATCCGTTGAGAACCCATTCGTCACCCTCAAGGACTGCTCTTGTCTGCTGCCCTGCAGCGTCAGTTCCTGCACCTGGCTCAGTCAGTCCAAAGGCGCCTAATTTTCTGCCGGAGAGCAGATCAGGCAGATATTTTTTCTTCTGTTCTTCATTTCCCCAGTTAAAAATAGGCCAGCAGCACAGGGAAGTATGCGCTGAACAGATAACGCCGGTTGATGCACAAACTCTTGACAGTTCTTCGACTGTGATGGCGTAGGAGATGTGGTCTCCGCCAGCTCCTTCGTACTCTGTAGGGAATGGCACACCTAATAAACCATATTTTGCCATTTTTTCTACAGTTTCAACTGGAAATCTGTGTTCCTGGTCGATGTCAGCTGCCAACGGTTCAACTTCGTTAGTAGCAAACTCTCTTACCATTTTTCTTACGAATTCTTGTTCCTTCGTGAGTTGAAAGTTCATGTAAATGCCTCCTTAAATTATTAATAACGGTAGGTTTTTTTGTCTATTAAAATTGTCCGCGTTTTAATAGTCAACTTCGTTACAAAAGTAACGACCATACACTCTTATTAGACCATATTGTGTCCATTATTGCAAGTGGTTTTTGCGCTTTCCTGAAAATATTTCTCAAACAGAAATCTCCATACGATTTTATGTACGTTATTTATTTAACAATTATATTTGCAAAAAAGACAGAGCAGACCGTTTTCAGGCTATACTCTGTCTTTTCTATGTTGTCTTTTTATCTGAGAAAAATTTCTGCCATATTCTTATGCTAATTCAATCGATTAACGCTTAGTGGTGCATTTTAAACTTAATACCGCCAATGACCGCAGCACTTATGATTGCCAGAACCACCCACAAAAGAATCGTACGGCCGTCGCTGGTCTGCGGCAACAGTGAGGATAGCCCTCCCTGTGTACTGCTGGCTCCTGTGTTGTCACTTGCACTTGTCGTATCAGTGGCATTGCTGCCGGATTGGTTTGTTCCATTGGCATTGCCGTTAGCGTTATTGCCTGCCCCGTTATTAGAACTGTTTGCTGCAGCTCTTACTCCATTGGCAGCTGCATCTGTTGCATTATTGCCGTTTACATTTGATCCATTATTGTTAGTCCCGCCATTGGCATCGGTACCGTTTGTATTGTTATTGCTTGCTGCCGCAGCCTTCCATGCAATTGCAACCGGTGAGGTACCCCTTACCTTGAACTCTAATCCATTGGCAGTCTTTGTAACGGTAGGCTCCTCAATCCCGCCGGCTTCGATTCCCAGCCGATTGTCAGTCTGTGTAAACATATGGGCTGCGATGAAGTCATTGCCGTTTTTCGTGGTTCCCTTTGGATAGGACATGGTTATGGTCAAACCATCGCTAGGGAAATCATCTAAAGTCGCCTTTCTCCATACCTTCCTGTCATTGCTTACCATAACCGTAATATCATAGTAAGCGATATTTTGGTAAGTATATCCATCGTGAGCAGTCAGCACACGGGATAATTCTGCTGTAACATCACTTACAGTCGGAAATCCAACTGCTACCAAATTTGGATCCAGGTCTACTTTATCAAGATCTTTTTTCTCTACTCTGGCTTCTAACGAATCATCCAGCGTAAATTTAGCACTGACAATTCGGCTGTCTTTCATAAATTCTTTGACTGCAATGGCCTTCACTGTTGCAGGATCACTGATTTCAAAAGGCTTGGTGTATCTCTTGCTGTCCGGTGTCGGATCGCTTCCGTCCGTAGTGTAGTAAATCAATGCATTAGGAGTGTTGCAAGTCATTGTTATCGACTGGCTTCCTTTGAACGCTCCGCCATTTGGATTGATTACAGGGGCTTCTACCTGTTCCATAGGCGCTGTAGCAGTCACCTCTGTAACCGGACTTTCTTTGTGCATATCGTCTTCCACAAATTTCATATATCCAGTGTATTCGTGGCCAGGTTCACAGTCCTCTTTTATGTTTCCTCCATCTGCAGCAGACAAGAATACTTGACCGTCAAAGCTATAAAGGGCGTTATCAAACTCCGGCATGGAAGCTGTGTAGGACTTGCTTGCCTTGACAGTCAAGAATTGTCCTATAGAGGATGTCAAAGGAGAAGTAGA
>CAUEYG010000230.1 GCA_959021945.1 uncultured Eubacteriales bacterium
CTCTCTCATTGTCTTTTCTAGTTACGTGTTGATCATTATATCACACTTTGTTACTGTCAGACAGCCCCATGCCATGCCCTTTTATTTTAACCGTGGGAAGAGCTCATCAAAAGATTTTTCTCCTTCATTGACCAGGATCACATCCAGGTTAGTTCCCCGCTTGACGTTAATCGCTCTTACGATCATAGGAACTACTACTGCCGCCAGAGCAATGCCAAAGACCAGCTGATCTTCCAAAACAAGCATGACCAAAGCGATGATCTGAACACATGCGCCTACCAGGGGCAGCCAAACCAGCTTATCGCTCACCTTTGCTTTGAGACAGGTCTTTGGATCGTAACCTCTCTCTTTGAGCCGTTTTCTCATTGCTACCTGGGACAGGCAGATCCCAATCCAGGCCAGAGTTCCTGTAAAGCCGGAAATAGAGAGAAGACTTCCATACAGCGTTTCAAGAGCGCCTGTAAGCTCCGAAACTAAACCCAGCACCAGAACAACCCACATACACGCCAGGGTGAACCAGACGCAGTTTCTAGGGTTCCCATTGGAAGTAACTTTTGTCAGAAACTTTGGAGCCAGTCCTTCACAGGCCAACCCATACATGGCGCGGACTGTTCCGTAAAAACCGGTATTCGCACAGGAGAATGCAGCGATAATAACGACTGCAGACATAATAGTCCCGAAAAATCCCATATCATAACGAGCCATAATATCAGCAAATACAGGATTTTCATCGTTTGCCAGATCCCAAGGGTAAATGAGCACTACCAGCAGAATAGGAATCATATAGAGTCCCAGCAGCCTCCAGGTTACGCTCCTGCAGGCTTTTGGCACAGAGCGTTCAGGATCCTGTGACTCAGCTGCCGCCAAGCCGACAATTTCCGTACCCTGGCAAGTTACAAGGACTAAGGTCATCTGTGTAAATACAATGAGAGCTCCTTTTGGAAACATGGATTCCATGATATTTCCGCTGCCAAAATTCACAGTTCCTCCCAGGAATTGATCGCTGCCCCAAAGTCCAACCCAAATACCGAATGCCAGGATGGCAAACAGAATAATAACCACTACTTTTGTTATGGCAAGGCCTGACTCAATCTTGGCAAAGATATTAACCGCGCTGAGATTGATTACTGTAATAGCTGCCATGGCTCCAACAGCTGTGGCAATATAAAAGGTTGTGCTGGTAGATCCTGTCAAATACATGAGAACTGTAGCCATAGCCACTGCCTCGGACGGTACATAGGCCACCCAGTTGCACCAAAAGGCCCAGCCCATTCCAATGGACCACTGAGGCCCCAGGAATTCTTTTGTGTATGAAACAAAGGAACCTTTGCGCGGAACATTTACCAAAAGCTCTGCATAAGAAACCATTACCGCGTAAATAATGACGCCTACAATGGCAAATGCGAACAATACTGCAGGGCCCATAGTCTGAATCGTAAGACCCAGCCCCAGGAAGTAGCAGGAACCAATAACACCTCCCAGGCCAATAAAAGTTACCTGCCAGCTTTTTATACCCCTTTGCAGTTCATGACTGTCAGCACTTTGACTGCTTTGTCTCTTATTTTGCATCATAATATGTCGCCTCCCTTTTAAAAAATTCAATTAAAAAAACCAACACAAACAACGTTGCATTGGTTTTCATAAACGAACAAAAGACTGTTTTTTTATCAACCTTTCCAATGAAATTTAAGACTATTGATATCTCGTTTAATGTCAATGGTGATTTCAGCCGCTTCTACAGGAATGTTTAAGCGGTCCGCGATCATCCTCCTTATTTCCGCCTCTTTGATAGAAAAAAATAACTGTCTGTTTTGTTTTATTATAGCAATATTCTGAAAATTGTCAAGTATGGTTTTTTCGTAGGCAGTCAAAACTCCAATGGCCGTTATTTCTAAGCCCGCGTTGGAAATCAGCACTTTTACATCAAGAGGGCCCTTTCCTGTGGCTGTTTTCATAAAAGAAGAAAACTCTTTTTTAACGGCAGCTTCCAGCTCTTTTTTTCGCTCTATAATAGGCGCAGTCTGGCTGGAAACCCCTTTGCCGCTGCTTTTTACTACTTCTTCCGCCATCAATGTCATAGTTGTCAGCAAGGACTGTATTTCAATAGGCTTTACAAGATATTTATCAATCCCTGCATCTACAGCGCTGAGGATCACAGAACTATCGCTGACAGCTGTTGTAATAATAACTTGAGGCCTTCCGCCTTCCTGCCGGATGCGCTGAATCATTTCAACACCGCCCATGTTAGGCATGAAGAGGTCTGCAACAATAATATGAGGCTTGTGCGCTTGAAAAAGCTCCACCCCTTCCGCTCCGTCCCTGGCAGTAAAGAGGCGGCCCACCCTTCTCTTTAGCATAGAGGCCAGGGCTTCTCTGGCATGATCGTCGTCTTCTACATAAAGTACCTTTACATTACTGAGGGGATTTCCTTCATTCATAAGCTGTTTCCTCCGATGGTATTTTTATAATACAGCTGACGCCTTTGCTGCGGTTCGTCAGACCAATAGACCCTCCCATACGCTGTTCCACAATGATTTTGGAGATATACAACCCCAATCCGCTTCCTTCGTCAGAAGGCTTTGTAGTATAGTATCTCTCAAAAGCGCGATTGATCTGGCTGTCTTCCATTTTTTTCCCTTCATTGTAAACCTCCAGCCATACCATTTGACGCCCCTCCTCTTCTCCGGTCCAGGAGCGTATTACAATCCTCTTGTCTGCTGTCGGACTCTCTGCAATGGCATCTCGGCTATTTGCTAAAAGGTTAAATACGACATGGGAGAATTCATTGGCGTTTCCATAGGCTCGGCAGGGCTCTGAAATTTTAAGGTCTATGGATATTTGGTTTTTGCTGAGACTCTCTTCCATGAGAGACAGGGCCATATCAACGCATTTGCTGATTTGAAAGACTGTCTTTTTTTCGGGAGGCTTTAAAAAGTCGATAAAATCTGTAATAGTTTGGGCCATTGTCTTTGTAATGGACTGGATTTTCTCTGCTCCGGCAGTCAGGGTTTCTTGGTCAAGGTCCTGATAATGATACGAATCCACCAGATTTTCTGTAATAAGGTGAATGCTGTTGAGAGGCTGTTTCCACTGGTGCGTAATATTAGCCATCATTTCCCCTACCTTGGCCTGCCTGGCCTGATCTGCCAAAAGCAGATCTTTCTCATAATTTTCCCGTTCCAGGAAAGCCTGGGTTTCTTCAATTGGCCTTGAAAAGGCCCGAGCAAAAAATACGGAAAGGATTATGATCGCCGCTAGTGTCATAATAAAAATAACGAGGAATGCCTTGTTTAGCTGGCTTATAGCGCTGAACACTTCTGATTCCGGCTGGACCGTTGCTAGCACCCATCCGTTGGACAGGGGAGTATGGGCCATGATCATCTTTTCATAGCCCTGAAATTCAGTAACACCGGAATCTTTCTCAGAAAGAAAAGAACAAGCCTTGCTGTCTTCCGGCGGAATGATGGATTTGCCGGTTTCATCCAGTAAAAAGGCGTAACCATGAGGGTAAAGTTTCATAGAATTTACCAGTTCCAGTGTAGCATCTGTTGTAATATCGGCTCCCGCTACGCCAATAAAAGATCCATCTATGTAAATGGCCCTAGAGTAGCTGAGAACCTCAAGTTTTAAATCTTTATCATAATAGGGAGCAGTCCAAGCTCCACTGTCTTTCTCCTGAGGTTTAAAAAAGTAAGCCATATCCTCTTTATAGGGAAGAGAAAAATCCCGTTGGTTGGCTTCAAAATCCGCTCTTACAGGAGTAATCCTGTCATTGAGCCGTGCATACCAAACCTCATAGTTTTCAGATGTATAGCCAGGGTTATAGGTCACATATAACCCATGGGCCAGCTGGTTAGAGGAAAGGGTATTTTTAATGATCTTTTTCAGCTGCTCATTATAATCCTCCACATACATATGCTTTGAAGACATCGCATCTGTATGAAAGGTGGCCTTGACTGTGCCGGCTAAGGAATCCACCAGGCCTTCTATATGGCTGAAACGAGCGCTCAGCTCCCCAGCCTGCTCTTTTGTAGCAGAAAGAATTTGATTTTTCGCTTCCTGCTTTAGCAGCAGTGTGCTTCGGTACAGCGTTGCAGCGCCTATCACCATCGCCACAGTCAGAGATATCAGTATGATGGTGAATATTAATTTTCCTGTCATTTTTTTCATACTTCTATTATAGCAGATATACAAAAAAAGAGCAGGCCTTTCGGCCTGCCCTCGCTCTTTTCTTTTTTCAAATAGGAACTATCCGATAATCTCAGTTACAACTCC
>CAUEYG010000231.1 GCA_959021945.1 uncultured Eubacteriales bacterium
TGCATTTACTGATGTCCGCTTTGAATGATCATTATGTGGATCTGATTGAGGCAAAATCAGAAGAAGAGGCGGCGAGGATGGTTTATGAGTTCTCCTGTACCATCCCGGATGATACATGGGTCATTGGGCTGAACTGGTATCATATGAACTGGAAAAATCGTAGACTGCCTGGAAGAAAATCTCTGGATCGTTATTTCCCCAATCGTCCTGTGTTTTTAACAAATACAGAAGTCCATGGCGCTTGGGTCAATTCTTGCGCATTGGAGATAATCGGTATTAATGATCAAACGCCGGATCCGGAGCATGGTGAGATTGCAAGAGATGAACAAGGGCATGCCACAGGATATTTGAATGAGATGGCTATGGGTATGGCAGCCAAGCATGCCTTTCGGTTTGACATTAAAAAAGAAAAAGCACTGGTATCAAAGGTGTTGGAAAATTATGCATCAAAGGGTGTCACGGCCATACAGGATATGCGCCCGGAACTGGGGTATGATTTGGGACAGTACGACACCTTTTATCAGCTGGCATCAGAAGGCAACCTGAAAGTCAGGGTTCATAGTGCAGCCAACCTCTTTGACCCGATTGAAGAGGTTCTAAACGCACAGAAAAAATATAACAGTGACCTCTTCCGAATCTGCCTATTAAAACAATATATGGATGGGGTACCCACAACGCATACGGCAATGGTGACAACCCCCTATAAGGACCGTCCGAATTATTACGGAGCACCTATCAATGATCCGGAAAAAATAAGAGAGAAGATCCAAAGGGCGCACCAATACGGGATTTCTGTGAAAATCCACTGTTGCGGAGACCGGGCTGTCAGTAAGGTTCTGGATTTTTATGAAGAAGCGATTAAAACCTACGGTTATACAAAGAGCCGTCATGCAGTGGAGCATGTGGAAATCATCCAGCCTGAGGATATTGAACGTTTTGCAAAGATGGGGATTATTGCATCCGTGCAGCCGGAACACATGGTGATTCAGGTGGATCGTTATGCGGACAATCCTTACTTTGATAAATACAACAAGGCGCAGTTAGACTCTTCTTGGCTCTTTGGCACTTTTCTTGACCGCAGGATTACAGTGGCCTTTGGAAGTGACTGTCCTGTTGTGGATGTAAATCCTCTTGCGGGAATTTATCGTGCTGTTACACGCAAGTTTAACGATGGAATGCCAAAAGGCGGAATGCAGCCGGAGCAGAGAATCTCGGTAAGAGAGGCACTGGAATGTTATACTAGAAATTCTGCTTATGGAGTGCACAGGGAACATGAGATGGGAACTTTGGAACCTGGAAAATATGCAGACCTGGCTGTGCTAGATAAGAATATTCTTTCCTGCCATCCGGAAGAAATAAAAACAACAAAGGTTCTGCTCACAATCATGAACGGAGCCATTACTCACAATTGTCTTTTCTGAGGAAATCGGTTTCTAACTTGAGAAAATGTCCCTTTCTGTGAGGGGAATTCACTTGAGAAACTGTCTCCTTTATGAAAGGACGTTTTCGCCCTTTCATAAAGCTGGCTTGGTTTGTTTTTCAAAGAACAGCTCGTAAAGGAGTTTCAGCGATAAGTTGTAATCCTCCATCCACCAGATTCGCTTCCATTCCTCGCTGCCATGCCGCAGCCCCACGTGCGGTGTGACGGTGGTCACGACTTTCCTCAGGACCTTGGTATTGGTGTTCGTGTTCTACGGTTTCAGGTAGCGAATCGTGTCATGAGATATCTCAAAGGAAAGAGTGCCGTGATAATGTTTAAAAGACATGGAAAGCTGAGGTACAAATTCGGAAACAGGCATTTCTGGGCGGAAGGATATTATGTCAGCACAGTTGGGCTGAAGGAAGACACGATAAGAAAGTATGTCAGAGAGCAGGAAAAACACGACCAGGCTAAAGTAACTGTTGACCGTATGGATGGGATTCAGGGTGAGGGGAGCTCCCATATAACAACATGGCACACTTACAGGAAAGTGGCTGGAAATATTTAAATCTATCAATAACCAGGAGAAAAAACAAAGATACAAAAGAACGGTTAAAAGACAAAAAACGATATCGGTATCTTCCAAATAGGGTGAATTTTGATGATCTTCCTACTGAATTTAAACGCAGCGATCCGGTTCAATTCTTTACTTTGAAGTTTCGAATTGTCAGGTTTCATCTAGTTGTTAACTTAATGCCATTGCCTTTTGAAGGGTGATCATGATTGGCTGTACCATACTAAGCGTCTGGGCCACAGGAAAAGGAGCTGTTCGGATGGGCGGTCCCATGTGCATTTCTAACTGTGGCAGACTGCTTTTGATTCTTCAAAATATCGATCTACAATATATTCAGCAGACTCCGCCCACAGTGTATTTTCAGTATTTTGCCTGATTCATCGCGGCATCTCCTTTCGACATTCAAACGTCAGGTGTTTTAACGCCAGAGGGGTATGAAATGAAACTCCCGGTATAATTCCGCATATACAAGCGGTGCGCCCAGTTTTTTGCCTGGCTCTCCAAAATGGTACAATAGAATCCGCGTCCAAAATCTCTGCGGTCATGTGACTTTGACAGATCAAGCTGTTCAAAGGAAATATTAGAGCCATGATAGGGGAATATCTTTCGGCGATTATCGAAGACAATAATACCGGGGAATATACCCATTATGGAAAACTAAAAAAACTTGAGAACGTCGAAGATGCAGGAGGTACGATAGAGATTGATCTAGACAAAATGGGGGGGATGGCAGAGGATGCAAATAAGACCTTGTATCTCTTCAACGAACAGTGCAACGAAGACTATGAGACGGACTATGCCAGCGATCTGAAGGAAGTGAATGTAGAAAAGAACGCCTATGCCATTACCAATACGCTGACCAAGCTTACGACAACGAATAAAACGACTTACCGCATGATGAGCGATAAGACTTCTCCATACGAAGCCCAGCTAACGGCTGACAACGGTCATGTGCTGCTGGAGACCATTACCGTGAAGGTGGGCGGAAAAGAGCTTGATGCAGAAGACTATACCTATAAAAAGGGAAAACTGATCATACCAGCGGAACAGATTACCGGAGACCTGGAAATCAAGGCAGAGGGAGCACCGGAAAGCTATGTGCTTTCCGTGACAGAAGAGCTGATTTCCTTTAAAGAAGGGCATATCGGATATGGAGAGGCCCCGGCAGCAGAGGCAGTGACCTTGACCAACAAGGGAAATGCAGAAGTGACCGAGATGAAGGTAGAGCCGGAAGGGACCAATGCAGATGCTTTTGAAGTGACACAACCGGAGAAAACAAGCCTTACGCCAAAGGAAGAAACTTCCTTTACCGTCCAGCCGAAAGAGGGTCTTGGTGTAGGCAGCTATACCGCAAGGGTCAAGATCACAGGAAGCAAGGGAGCAGAAACAGCCGTCAACGTGTCCTTTACCGTCAGCGGTCATACCTTTGTGTGGAAAATGGACAAAGCCGCGACAGCAACAGAAAAAGGCAGCAAACATGAGGAATGCACGGTGTGCGGATATGAAAAACTAGCCGTAGAAATTCCGGCCTTAAAGCCGAAAGAAGAGACGGTAGCACTAAAAGCACCAACAAAAATAAACGTCACCCCTGCCTATGACCGCATCAAACTTTCCTGGAAGAAGGTGAAAGGGGCAACGGGCTACCAAGTCTATCGGGCAGCCAAAAAGAATGGGAAATACAAGAAGGGCAAGACCACAAAGAAGGCCTCCTGGACCAACAAGAAGCTAAAGACCGGAAAAACTTATTACTACAAAATACGGGCCTACCGCAAGCAAAAAGGAAAGACCATCTACAGTAGGTTCTCTGCAAAGAAAAAAGCGGTAGTGCGGCCAGCGACCCCGGTTCTGAGAGTAAAGGCTTCCAAGGGGAAGATTACCGCAACCTGGTCCAAGGTAAGAGGAGCGACGAAATACCAGCTTTACAGAGCCACCAAGAAAAAGGGGAAGTATTACAAATGGAGGCAGACGGTGAAAACCCGTTATACCGACCGTAAGGTAAGAAAAGGAAAGATTTATTATTACAAAGCCAGAGCTTATCGGGTTGTAAAAGGTAAGAGGATTTACAGCAAATTCAGTCCGGTGAAAAAGATTCGGGCGAAGTAACAAAGTCAGCTTGGCTGATTCTTCTCAGGGGCAGGCCTTGTTCCACTTCAAGCCATGCCCTTTCGCCGGCTCAATTGCTTTTTTTATACCTAAATGACCGATTTTAGTAAGCGTAGGATAGAAAGCCTGGAAAAAAGAAAAACCCCGGGAAGTGGAAGGGT
>CAUEYG010000232.1 GCA_959021945.1 uncultured Eubacteriales bacterium
GCGATACGAAATATATATTTTACATCTTGCTTCACAAAAGTATAATATATAAAAGAATAAAAAACAACCCAAACCGACAGCGGTCAACAGGAGGAATCATGAAACCAGAAATTAAAAAAAAGCAAATGTCAGAGTCCATGCCTCTTGCCATATTTCTAACTCTGGCCGGCGGTTTTCAGGACGCCTATTCCTATAACTGCCGCGGCAAAGTCTTTGCCAATGCACAAACCGGTAATATTGTTCTGCTCGGTCAAAATCTGGCCCAGGGCCAATGGAAGACAGCGCTTCATTATCTCATTCCCCTCGCCGCTTTTTTCCTGGGCGTTTATATTACGGAGCGGGTACATTGCCTTTTCAGGGAAAATGACAAAATCCACTGGAGGCAGATTATTCTTCTGATAGAATCTTTTTTACTGATCATCACCGGTTTTCTCCCTCAATCCCTGAATATAAGTGCCAATGCCCTGATGTCCTTTGCCTGTGCCATGCAGGTCAACAGCTTCCGAAAATTTCATGGTCTTCCATGTGCTACTACCATGTGTATCGGCAACATCCGAAGTGCCACGGAAATGCTCTGCAGATATCATATAACCAAAGATAAAACGCTTAGGCGGAAGAGTGCCCACTATTATTTTATCATCCTGGTTTTCGCCATAGGCGCAACTACCGGGGCACTGGTTACTGCACATTTGGGCAGTCAGGCTATCTGGGGATCTTCCTTGCTGCTGCTGGCTGGTTTTATCCTCATGTTTATCAAAGAGCAGCCGGTTTTATGCTGAGGATTGGCTGTGTGCCCTGTGCCCGGCAATATATTTCGCGATGCACGGATAAGAACATTTTTCTTTATATTGCGCTGGCTGCGTAACGGTTCAGCTTGTCTGAACTATTACGGAACATTAAGGGATGCCTATAATTTTAAGATGTTGAATTGAAATAGTAGGTAAAGCAGAAAGAAAATTTGGCCAGAAACTTAAGAAATACCTATAATTTTAAAATCTTAGATTGAAATATAGGTAAAGCAAGAAGGAAAATTAGTCAGAAACTTAAGAAATACCTATAATTCTAAAATGTTAGAAATGAATAGTAGGTAAAACAGGAAGAGAATCTGGTCAGAATCTCCAGAAATGCCTATAATTCTAAGATATTGGAAGGGAATAGCAGGTAATCTCTTATAGGGCAAGACAGACTCACTGGAAGGGCCGGGGTTTTTAAACTGTACCCCTTGTCAAGGACATTTTGAATTTGTGTAGTACCTATTTTTTAGACAAATCTACACAAAACATATCCTTGATTTTAAACAACTGAGAATGGTGACAGATCCTGGGCTCTGTCCAGAACCGTCTTCGCCGGAAGGCAGGGAAAGCAGCTTTGCTTCTTTCCCATAGGGCAGGATAAGCCGAGCCACTTCATCAAGGGCTGCCCGGGCGCAAGCGCCCAGTGTACTGTCCCTTGATTCCGTTCCCACTCCAATCACATGGTAAACTTATGAAATCTTTGACTTTTATTTATTTTGATGCTCCGCCTCCTTAGCCCCAAGGGTATCCGGTTTCTTCTGGATTATGGGAAGAGGCGGTGTATTGCCGATATTTAACGGATATCTGCCGGTTGTCACAAAAGAATAATACTCGTTCGGTGACAGCTTGGCGAGATTCCACTGGTAACGCCGATTGTTGTAATAATCCATGTAATCATCAACAATGGTTTTCACAGCGTCAAATGTGCTGCAGGCAGCAAGTTTTTCTTTGAGGTGATCCTTCATGTGACCGAAAAAGCTTTCCTGCGGGGCATTGTCCCAGCAGTTTCCACGGCGCGACATGGACTGGCGCAGCTTTTTGTTATACAGGATGTCAATGAATTTATGGCTTGTATAATGGCACCCCTGATCGCTGTGTACAATCGTTTCCACATGAAGTGATACCCAATGATCCCGGATGAGAATTTCTACGGTATCGAGAACGAAATCCATTTCAAGCGATGGGCTGGGCACATAAGCAAGTATCTGCTTTGTAAAGGCATCCAGTATGGTTGACAGATAGGCGAATGTCCCGTTATAAGGCAGATAGGTGATATCGGTCAACAGGATCATCCGTGGACCGTAAGATTCAAACTCCCGGTGCAGCAGATTGTCCGCGACATTGCTTGTTTTCAGGGCCTTTGCCATTCTGCGATAAGGATTAGCCCTGCGGATTGGGCAGGATAGATGATATTTGTCCATGAGCCTGCGGATTTTCTTCAGGTTCATGATGACCGGCGGAGCCATATGAATCAGTGCCATATAGATGCCTCGTGCTCCTTTAGAGTAACCATGCATGCTAAAGGCAGTGAGGATCAGATCAAAGTCAGCACGATCCTGCAGTTCCTGCTGTTCACGCAGGGGAGCCGCTTTAAGCCATGCATAATATCCGCTTCGCGAGACCCCGGCGGTCGCACATAATGTGCTGACCGACAGAGAGTTGCCGGATTGCTGTAAGGTACGCTGGATGATTTCAAACACACAGGAAGATTCGTTCATGAGCAGTGCACCTACTTCCGTGTATTTCTGATCGAGGAAATTTTTTTTAGAAATTCAATTTCCTGTTTCAGATAATCAACATCGTGCTGGAGTTTTCGGAGTTTATCTCCATCCGTTTCGGAAGACGCTGATGATGGATGGGTAGTATCCCTTTGCCTGGGGGAAGAATATCCTTCATGAAATTCTCCATATTTCTCGTATTCAGTGCGGATGTGGCTGGAGATACTCCAAACGCGGCGTTCTCCAATAATGCCAATGTCAAAACCGTAGTTTATGAGGATTTCACGCGGAGATTCACCTGCATTATAGGCGGTAAGGAATAGTTCCTTAAACTCTCGTGTAAGCTGTAGGCGTGAACCTGTAACGCAGTAGACGTAAGGGTTCTGACGTAGTAACTGTTGTTGCTCTTCGGTGAAAAGTTTTTTGCCCATGATGGCCTCCTGTTCTGGATTAAGAATACCATGAACCAGAGAGGAATGTCCAGAAAGCAGGGCACATCTTGGAGCGTTGTTTAATAATCAGGGAGCAATTAGTGTGATTGTCCAGCTTTAGGGAAGCACCTGGAAGAGGCGTCTAAAATGAAGGGACTACACTAATTCGATTGTCCACTGTTATGGGTACATTATAATTCGGGAGAAAAAGGTGGAAATTGGACGGGGTGGGGGGCATAGGATAGGTAATAAGGGTGAATTTTGGTGGGATTATGCGGGTTTGTGATTTGAGGCAGAAGGAAGTTATTAATATCTGTACTTGTAAGAGTCTGGGGTGTCCTTTGGATGTGGAGTTTGATCCTAAGACGGGGTGTCTGACGGCGATCATTGTGCCGGTGCCGGGGAAGCTTTGCGGACTGTTTGGGCCGGCCAGTGAGTATGTGATTCCATGGCAGTGTATTAAGCAGATTGGGGAGGATATCATTCTGGTGGAGATCAAGGAGGATAAGTTTCTAAAGAAAGAATAAGAATTTACGCGGAGGTGGTTCCTTGACACGCTTTTTCTGTTGAAGTATGATAGAGGGCAGTAATAAGGAGGGGAACCAATGAAGGGATTTTTGGTGAAGTATAAGAGAGCGTTTCTGTTCTCACTGGTGTTTTCTCTTGTTTGTTTTGGGTTTATGCTGACGCATTTTACCATAACGATCGATGAGGAGACTTGGATTCTGGCAAATCAGCCGTCGCTTTTGTGGCTTTTGCAGGGGAGATTTTCAGTCTGGCTGTTTGATCTGGTTTTTACAAGGGAAGGGAATTTTGCTCCGTTTCTCTGGGATTTCCTTTCGGTGGTGTGCTGGCATTTTTCAGGGGTTGTATTTGTCTATGCGCTGCTGGGTAAGGAAAAGGTCAAAGAGTGGCAGATGTTTATCTTTACGGCCTATTATGCTTCACTGCCGTTTGTGGTGGGAGAGATTCTTTCTTTTTCCATGTTCAATCTGCAGGTGTGTACAGCAATGGTGGCTGTGGCTTTTGGGTTTGTGTACAGTATCCGGTTTGTGGAGGGCAGGGGGAAAAAGGATGCAGGTCTTGCATTTTTGCTGCTGCTGTACAGTTTTGCTATTTATCAGGCATTGATCTGTGTGTATGTGACAGGGGTGGTGGCTTATTGTCTTCTAAAATTTGTGAAGAGGGAAGAGAAGGGGCTGCTGCGGTTTATTGTGACCTGTGCGGTGCTCTGCGCTGCGGCTGCTGCGGTATATTATGGGATTGATATGATCATCTGGCATTTTTCAGGGACTGCCGGGTATCTGGAGG
>CAUEYG010000233.1 GCA_959021945.1 uncultured Eubacteriales bacterium
TTCCATGCTATTTCGAAATGAGATAATCGGGTTTTATTCGAAAGAAGGCTCTGTAATAGCAGCAGGAGCCGTAAGGATTCTTGTAGTTTTTCCTTTGTATTGTCTCTGCGGATTAAACGATGTCCTTTCCGGAGCCATGCGGGGGATCGGTTATGCTGCAGTTCCCCTTGCTATTTCCCTAATAGGGGCGTGCTTATTGAGAGTAATCTGGATCTTTACTGCCTTTGACGTCTGCCATACTCTTATTATGCTATACCTGTCATATCCAGTGTCATGGGTTCTGACTTTTGGGGCACATCTGAAAGCGTTTCAAATTTGCTATTACAAAAGATGTAACTAAGTTTTAGTGTTATTGTTTAAGTAGATAGAAAGGAAGTGTATGAAATGAGTAAAAAAATTTTAGTACTGACAGGAGGAACCAGGCATGGCGGAAACAGTGAGCTTATGGCGGATGCGTTTATCAAAGGCGCTGAATCGTCAGGACGCCAGGTCGTAAGATATGATGCAGGGTTTCAAAATCTGAAAGGCTGTATTTTCTGTGAGACCTGCTATAGGCTGGGAGAAGACAAAGCCTGCTCCCATGATGATGTGTTCAATCAGTTGGCTCCTTATTATGAATGGGCAGATTCCCTGGTGATTGTCACACCCCTTTACTGGTATACCTTTCCCGCACAAATCAAAGCAGCGTTGGATAAGTACTATGCTCTCATGGTGGCAGGAAGGCCGCAGCCCATAAAAGAAGCCTACTTAATCACGTGTGGAGCAGGCAAGGAGGACTACAAATATGAGGCAATTATAAAAACACATGATTTGATTACAAAAGACAGAAAATGGGAGAATCTAGGATGTTATCATGTGAATGGTGTGTTTAAGAAGGGGGACATCAAAGACAGCAGCCTGAAAGAGATTGAAAAAATTGGAGCGTATTTTTAGTCCGGTGGAATACAAAGACCTTGAAACACAGATGCTTGTGTTTTAGGGTCTTTTTTTACTCCCTTATAAAAACAGTCAAAAAGAACCTAATAAAGACTAAAAAAAGAACAGTACGCCTAAAACAAAAAATTTAGAAGAAAATTAGAGCAACCACAGAAAGAAAAAACGGGAATAGGCCAATGGCCTGAAAAAATAATTTTTTTTAAAAGCGCTGACTTTCAATGTACTCGATGGTTTTTCCGTTTAGAAGGCAAACAATTTCTCTAATTGGCATACCAATTGCTTAAGTATAAAGTAACAAAAGATTAGAGTGGTTTTAATCATCAAAGGAATTTTTATATAAGGAGTGACATGGAAAATGCAATCAAGAGAATTGACGAATGCACAACGATTTGCCGGCGCATTAAAACGAAACGGTGTGGAATTTATTTTTGGACAGAGCAACCCTACTAAGATTATGCTTGCCGCTATGGAACTGGGAATTAGACAGATCGGATTCAGGCAGGAGAATACAGGGACGTATATGGCACAAGCTTACGCAATGGCGTCGGGAAAGATTCCCTGCGTAGCAGCACAAAATGGACCTGCCGCAACCCTTTTGGTTCCCGGACTTGCAGAGGATTACAAGGCAGGGCACCCAGTAGTTGCAATTGTACAGGAAGTCCCTCTCCATGATGCGGAAAAAAATGCATTTCAGGAGCTGGATCATGAAAAACTATTTGAAGGCTGTGCAAAATGGATAAAGAAGATTTATTCCCCAGAGCGTATCGAAGATTATGTGGATATGGCTTTTACTGCCGCAGCATCAGGTAAACCGGGGCCGGCAGTTCTGCTTTGTCCTCAGGACATTTTCAACGATAAGGCGACAAGACCGGTGCTTTCACCTAGAAAAGCCTCATTAGGCCATTATCCGCTGGACAGAATGGTTCCGGGACAAGATGTGATCAAAGAAGCGGCTCAATTATTGCTTCATGCTGAAAATCCTCTTGTCTATGCGGGGGGAGGCATCTTTTCTTCAAAAGCAGTAGAGGAAATCAGAGAATTGCAGCAGAATTTTGCGCTTCCAGTGGCAACTACAACTATGGGCAAAGGTGCTGTGGATGAAACAGACCCTCTGTCAGTAGGAGTAATCGGATACTATATGGGACATAGAAGTGCAACAAAGTTTATGAAGCCTCTTGTTCAAAGATCAGATGTAATACTTCTTGTAGGCAACAGGACAAATCAGAATGGTACAGATACATGGACCCTTTTGCCGGAAGCTGCAAGGTATATTCATATTGACATTGATCCAATGGAAATTGGACGGAACTATGAAGCCTTACGGCTGTTAGGCGATGCGAAACTCACCTTAAGAGCTCTGATAGATGAGATGAAAAAGGGCAGTCTGTCCAAGAGAGAAGACAAGAAGGAGGATGTAATGGCAGAGATTGCCCGTGGCAAAGAAAAACATCAGGAGGAAATCAGAGATGTAATAACTTCGAAAATTTCTCCGATAAGAATTGAACGATTTATGGCAGAGCTGGAAAGGCAGGCAGCGGACAACTGCATGATCGTTGCAGATGCCAGCTTTTCCTCCATTTGGAATGCAAACTATATTACAGCTAAAGCAAATCGGGAATTTTATTTTCCAAGAGGGCTGGCCGGATTAGGATGGGGCTTTCCCATGGCCATGGGATGCAAATTAGCAAGCCCGGAAAAACCTGTATTCAGTCTGTCAGGGGATGGAGGCTTTGCCCACACATGGAGTGAACTCGAAACATGTAAGAGGGAAGGAATCAACGTAATTGCGGCAGTAATCAATAATAAAATTTTAGGATATCAGTATTATGCTGAGAAGTTTAAATTTGGTGAAGTGACAAATGCGGTTTGGATTGATACGGTTGATTACGCTAAAATTGCAGAATCCTGCGGACTGAAAGGTCTGACTATTAGAGAGGCAGAAGATATTAAACCTGTGCTGGAAGAGGCTTTTGAGGCTGTTAAAACACAAACCGTTGTCATTGACATCAAGACAGAAACCTTCTGTCAGCCGCCCCTTCCTATGATTGATACCCTCAAGCTGTCTGAACTAGTTTAGTACCAATGCAATGCTTACTGTCAGTTGGCATTGCGTGTATTAATAAATAAAAAACAAAGAAAGGAAAATGATTATGAGCAAAATGTTAGATGTAACAAATCCTTATACTGGGGAATTAATTGAATCGATTAAACTGGATACTGCAGAGGAACTAAAAGAAAAAGTGGAAAAAGCCAAGGCTGCACAGCCTGAGTGGGAAAGAACCCCTATTGTAGAGCGAGCCAAATTAGTCATGCGTATGATCGATAAAATCGAAGAAAAGAATGAAGAGATTGGACAGATTTGTGCTGCTGAAATGGCAAAGCCTATTAATTCAGCAAAAGGCGAATGCTTTGACGGGGGAGAGATAGGAAGAGGCAATGTAGAGCGAGCAAAGCATTTATATGGTGACGTGCTGACTGGAACTACAGCAGGAAGAGAGTATGATCTGGGCTTTACAAGAAGAGAGGCTCTGGGTGTTATCGCTGCCATCATTCCGTTTAACTATCCTATTGAAATGTTTTTCCAAAAGACTACGCCAGCCCTTGCCATGGGTAATACGGTCATTATAAAAGCGCCATCCTCAAACCCTCTGGCTGTAAGAATGCTGGTAGACTGTGCCCACGAGGCAGGGATTCCGAAAGATGTAATCCAGTTTACAGTATGCGAAAGGTCCGTATCAACCCAAGCCCTTCTTACTCATCCGGATGTAGCTGCAATTGCCCTTACAGGCAGCACAGAAACAGGTGTTGAAATGATCAAATTAGCAGCTAATTCCATGAAAAAGACCTTTATGGAATTAGGCGGAAATGATGCGCTGATTATTTGTGACGATGCGGATATGGACACTGCAGTACAGGAAGCGCTGGAAGGACGGCTTTATAACAACGGACAGATTTGCTGTGCTACAAAGAGATATCTGGTTCCAAAGAGTATGCACGATGAATTTGTTGCCAAGTTAAAAGAAAAAGTATTGGCGATTCCTCATGGAAGCCAATTTGATACAAATGCCAGAGCGACTTGCTTAGTGACGGAAAAGGCTGCCATCAAAGCAGAGTCTCAGATACAGCACACGGTTGAGCAGGGCGGTACTATTGTGTGCGGCGGCAAGAGAGACGGCGCGTATATAGAGCCTACAATTATTGACCATGTTCCAAAGGATGCAGATGTAGCCAAAGATATGGAAATCTTTGCTATGGTGTGGCCAATTATCACCTATGAAACAGAAGAAGAAGCCATTGCCATTGCCAACCAGTCAA
>CAUEYG010000234.1 GCA_959021945.1 uncultured Eubacteriales bacterium
ATCTAATCTTAATGTGCAAAACAGAGGACTCTTTCGAAACAATAAAAGGGAGGGTGAAACTTCTTTATGAAGGGAAAATAGGAAAAAAAGAAAAGAAATTTCGCATTGCCCAATCCATTTTATGTCAGGTAGAAGATGCATGTGAGGATCTGCCGCAGGAGTTTTGTAAAAAATACGAGGTAAAGGGGGAAGTGGGCCATTGTAAGGAAATACAGCGCAATTACTTAGAGGCCTTTTTACAGCAGCTGCGATATGAGTTTCGCAGGCAGGAAAATGAAAGAAAAGGAGGAAGCACAAATGAGTAATCCTATAAAATTGAGACATTATTATGCACTAAGCGTAAGGCTTGCTTCTCCTTTGAGTGTATCAGGCGGACAATCAGAATTTACAGATGCAGATGTGTTGGTCAATGGAGGCGGTCAGGTCTTTGTGCCCGGAACCTCTTTGGCCGGTGCAATGAGAAACTTTTTGGAGCAGGATAAAAGGGAGAAGAGCATCCTGGGCTTTGCCGACGGAAACGATGCTAAGATGAGCAGTGTTTTCATCTCAGATCTTTACTTTAAGGAGAATCACAGGATTTCCGTGCGTGACAGGGTGGCGCTTACAGAGGAGAAAACCGTCAGCAACAAATTTGACATGGAGATCATTGAGAGCGGGGCAGAAGGGGTCTTGTATTTAAACTATGTGGTGAGGGAAGCAGAAGAAAAGGAAACCTTTGAAACATGTATCAGCAGTCTTTTCCAAGCCATACAAGGGGGAGAAATAAGGTTTGGCTCCAATAAAAACAGAGGATTTGGACGGATACAAATCAAAACCATCTATCAAAAGAAGTTTTCCTATGAGAAGGGGAAACTGGTTCCTGATTTAGAGCAATGGATCGCATTTAAACACAACTGGAAAGACCTGGATTCCTATGGAAGGGGAGAAAGCTATGAAAGCTGGAGTAAGAAACAGCAAGATTGTGAAGAAAAGTATGTCAAGATTAAGGTCCCTTTAAAGCTGACAGGAGGAATCAGCATACGGACCTATTCCGCTGATCCACAAAAGGCAGACTTTTCCCATATTACCTGCAATCAAGAGCCGGTTATTCCGGGCAATAGTTGGAATGGGGCGATCAGAGATGATGTAAGGCGTATTCTTCTGGAAGTAGGAAAAACGGAAAGAGAGGCTGCTTCTATTATGGAACGTTGGTTTGGCACAGTATCTCAGGATAAAGAAAAGACAAGGCAGTCCAGGCTGGTAGTGGGAGAAAGTATGATTCGAGGAGGAACAATGCTCCCGGTTACTAGAAACAGTGTCAATCGTTTTGACGCTTCCACAAAGGAGGGTGCCCTCTATTCTGAAATTGCCTGCTTTGGAGGTGAAACCGATTTGGAACTAATGGTAAAAAAGGACGAACAGAAGGACTACTGTGCTTTGATAGGTATGATGACTCTGGTAATTGAGGATATTCAAAAAGGATATGTGGCTGTTGGCGGACAGACTGCCATAGGCAGAGGCATCTTTCAGGCTGATGAAAGTAGGGGCCTATGGTACAGCCAAAATCTAAATTTAGAAGAATGTATGACAAATTTATGCATGTTGTTAGGAAAGGAAGAAAAGTAAAATGAAATGGAGTGATTTGGAAAAGATAGGCGAGGCCCCGTCTGCCGGTCAAATGCTGGCCTACACCAGAAAAAGTGTGATCTTTCAAGATTATGGGGATATAGGAGAGGTAGAACAAAAAGTATCAGGAGCCGAGCTTTTGGAAATTCATTTGTTTGATGATAATAAGGAATACCGGGCAGTATCAACCAGAAGTAAACGGTTTAAAGATGGGGTCATAGAGACTGTGGCTGATTTTTGTGAAACACAGGAAGAAACCTATAAAGAGGTTGTCCTTTTAGAAGATGGGCAAAAGACGATGACAGTGTTAAATCACCTTTTTTATGATAATGAAGGGCCGGATGCTACCGGCATGGCAGTAATTGATAACTATAGGTTAAAGATGGGAGGTCAGTCCAATGTCAAAGTACAACTTTATAAATCCTTATAGCTTTTTCCCCCTTCTCAAGGAGCCTGCAAGGGGTAAGGCGAAAGACCGAACGTTTACAGGGGTAATCGAATATTCGCTGCTGACGAAAACTCCCCTGTTTATTCCTAACACAAGCAATGAAAATGCCTTTTGCATCGAGACAAGCGGCCACAAATCTTATGATTTTTTCTCATATAAGGATCTTTCAAAGGAAACGGAATCTGTGGAAGATCAGCCTGCTATGCCTGTGATCCCAGGCAGTGAAATGCGCGGAATGCTCCGGGCAAATTTTGAGATTTTGACAAATTCCTGTATGTCATCTGTAGATGATGACGTGGTCTTGAGCAAACGGACGAATCACGTTTACCGGCCGGGGCTGATAAAGAGAAGAAAAAAGGAAAAGGCATCCAACGAGTTCTGCTATGATTTGTATGAAGCAAAGGTTTACAGGATGGAGCAAACCAATGCATTCAAAGAAGGACAAAAGGTATTTTTCTGCAGAAACAAAAAGGCATATGCATCAAACGTATCTGCAAAACAAGAAACAGTGCACAACTGCGATGGCTATTTTAAAAAGGGAGAGCAAGGGCCTAGCAAAAAAAAGCACCATATTTTTGTGCTTTGCGGAGATAATCCCCTTAAGGAAGGGATTTCCCTGGATACCTTGGATCTGGTTTTAAAGGAATATCAGAACAGGCAAGAGGGCGGAATATCTCAAGAAGACAGAGTATATAAGGAATACATTGATGCGTTGGAGCAGTTCCGAAAGGGAAAACCGGCAGAAGAAGAACAGGAAGAACCGTATTTTCCCGTATATTATAGTTTAGTCCAGGATAACTCAGCTGGTAAATCATATCTGATGCTTTCACCCGCAAGTATTACGCGGGAAATTTACCATAGAAAGATCAGCGAGCTGTTGGGCAATTACAGGCCTTGCTCCGAGGATAAGGAGTTATGCCCGGCGTGCAGCCTCTTTGGTACGGTTACGGAGACTTTTGCTAAAACATCCCGTATTCGGTTTTCTGACCTTACTTGTAAGGAAGATGCCCCGGAAACCTGTTATATAGGAACTGTCACCCTGCAGCCCCTTTCTTCGCCCAAAATAAGTAATACGGAATTTTATCTTAAACGACCGAAGGGAGCACGATTTTGGACGTATGATTATTATGTGGATAAAGAAGGGAAGCTTCATCTTAATAAGGAAGGAATTAATGGAAGGAAATTTTATTGGCACCAGATGGATGAGGAGCTGAAACATCTGGAAGCAAAAGAATCCACCAAACTGAATGTGACCATTAGGCCTGTAAAAAAAGATATTTGCTTCAGCGGCAAATTGTACTTTCAGGATCTTACCCAGGAGGAACTAAAGCAACTGTGTTTTTTACTAAATGGAGGAGAAATGGGGGCTCTTTCGAAAAAGAAACACGGCTACAAGCTGGGTGGTGCAAAGCCGCTTGGGTTGGGAAGTGTGGCCATGAATGTAGATAAAGTCCTTTTGCGCAGTGTGGAGATGGATGCAGATTTAAAGCAGATTGTCATTAAAGAAAAGCAATACGAATACTCTATTGAAGACCTTAACATTGACCTGGCCATAAAAGAGAATTTTTTTGAGATGACAAACTTCGATGCAGTGAAAGATAAAAAAGATAAAAATGTAGACTACCCAAGACTGGAGGAAAACGGGGACATCTATCGGTGGTTTGGAAAAAACCATGGCAGCATTGGCACCCGTGGAAGTTTTGCTAATAAAATGCCAAATTCCCGTGAAAAAATGGCATTTCGGGAATATATGAAGCCTATGGAAAAGGGTCTAGCAACCATAGAGGGGACATCTGGAAAACAGAACAAAAAGACAAAGGAAAAATCTTAGTGGTCCTGCGGCCCCGTCTCGCAGCCCCGCCCCGTAGCCTGTCTGTGTGGGAATGTACAATTTTATACCTTTTAAGCGTTTTTCACTGAAAAAGATATAAAAGTTTAGGCCTGGCGAGCCGCAAAATGAAGAAAAATCGCTCTGCTGACCAAAAAGGCTAAAACTTGGTCCCTGAATCGTTGGAAAATGATATCCTTTTGCCAAAATTACCTGAAAAAGATATAAAAAAGCGGAAATTGTAATAGGAGGCGGCTGGTTAGGATGTGCAGCCGCAGTATCCGCCAAAAAGGCCGGGGCTGAAGTAACTCTTCTGGAAAAGACCGATATGCTGCTGGGCCTTGGAAATGTTGGCGGGATTATGCGCA
>CAUEYG010000235.1 GCA_959021945.1 uncultured Eubacteriales bacterium
CTTAAATTTGCAGGATTGACAGAAATCTTCATTTCAAAGGCAAAATTTTCTCTGCTCACAGTCAGAGAAACATCACTATAGCCTTTCTTTCTCAGCAGATCGAGCATTTCCCTCATTAACTGCTTTCCAATTCCCTGATGCCTGAATTCTCTTTTAACGGAAATTGCCAGCTCCGGAGTGTGTTCACTAATGTTTCCGTATCCTCTCTTTTCCCCTGACAATACTCGGCACCACACTGCTCCCAGAAGAAATCCTCCCGATTCTGCCACCAGACACCAATCATCCGGCTGTCCAAAATCCTCTATGTACACTGCCAGTTCCGGCTGTCTGATAACCTCTCTGGACGGAGCTTCCATGCCCTCTGGCATATATATGGCATCATACAAAAAATCCTCCAACAATGAATATTCCTCTGGACGGCTGTCCCGTATCGCCAATTCCTTTACTGTCAAAATTTCTTTTTGAACCTTTTTACTGAAGCTGTGCAATACCGTATCATAAGCGTAGTCAATCATATTTAGCAGCTCGTCCTCCGGAAAGTCCTTCAGATAAATGGTGTTCCAATACGGCTGCTGTGCCGGAGGACAATAATATCCCCGAACTACCACGCCCGGATAAATTTGTGCAAATATCTTTTTATTCAGCCGATAGCAAATGGGGACATCTCCAAAAGGACTATCCTCATAAGCTTTCCATTTGCCAAGGCAATAATTTTTGATTTCCTCTGTGTTCATCTTTAATCACCGCCTGCCTGTTTTTATAAATTTCCATCAGCATTGCTATATCTTCAAAATCATCATAATCTCCGATAATTCCCTTTCTATGGTAAATAGCCCCATTGCGTTCATTTCTTTCCAAACAATCCAGCAGCTCTTCTTCCCCATATTTTTTTGCAAATAGTGTAAACGCATATGGTTTTATTTTGCTGAGTAATCCTCTTCTGCAATCTTCCTCACATTCAAAGCAATGCTTCAAATCTCTTTCCAGAGAACAGATGTGATTTTCACATTGGTCTTTATCCGGACATTCTCCCGAATCACAACCGGAACATGTGACATTTTCAGAACAAAGACAACAGGCAAGCCCGCATCTTGCAATTCCGAATTCTCTTTTCATATCCGTTCATTCCTCTCACTTCTTTTGTACTTTCCACTGACACTCACTGCACTCCGCATCATGAATAGAAATGATACCTCCACACTCCGGACAGGTAAATTTCTCTTTTTGCTTCTCCATAAATACTTCCATTCCCCGTGTCTGTACCATATGGCTGTTTTCCGCAAGACTTGCATGATATCTGGTATTGTAGCTCTTCTCCAGGGACTTCAACTGTTTGCAGGGATATTCCGGGCATTCATAGCAGTAAGACAATTCTCTTCCTATCACACACTTTTTAATTTTACATTTTCGGCAATGTTCCGGCTTTCCTTCATCTCCCGGAATACAACCGACACATGGTTTCTTGTGATAGCAGTGTTTATAGCACACCATGCAGTTCATTCCACAGGGTGCAAACATCTCTTGACTAATTCTCTCCGTCGGCATCTTCATGGCTGTACCCCTTCTACATTTCTTTACCTTTTGCAGGCTTCTTCCTCAGTTTTAAACATATCGCCCTCTGAGCGGCTGCCTCCTGAAGCAGCCCTGCCATGCGAGCCGCCTTTTCCTTCATGGAAAGACATTCCCCATCTTCTTTTATCTACCCCATCACTTTTCGTAAATCATCCAACTCCAGAAGGTTCACTGCCAGACAAAAAAGTGTTTTCTTTCTTCCATCATTATAATTCTCAAGCAGTTCATTCAGAATAGCAGCTTTCTCACTCTGTTCCTTCTGATATGCTTTTACACCAATTTTTTTCAATTTTTCAAAATCCCGGTATCTGTTGCGGTATGTAATAAAGGAATCAAATTCATCTTTTTCCGGATACTTTTCACAGGGAAAACTCTCACACTGATTGCAATATTCTATTCTTTCACGCTCCAAACTACATTTTGCTATTTTACAAGGCTGATTTCCTTCTCCGCCTCCGCAACCAGGACAGTGTCCACCCAAGTGCATGGAACATAATCCGCAATTCAAACCGCAGAGAGAAAACAGCTGGTCTTCTCTGATAAAATTTTTCATAATCCTATTTTCTCCATAGTATGGCAACAAAGATATTCTCCGTTTCCTGTTCCAATATTCAAAAGAAATCAAGGAATCGTCACTGTCAGCTTCTGGCATGGATAATCAAATACGGTTAATTTCTCACCATCCTTGAATCCACAGGCATGGTAACAATGCCGTGCCGCAAGCCCTCTCTCATCTCCTGCTCGAAATGTAACAACCGAAAGCTCCTCGCCACTGCGAAAACAGCTTTTTACCCGTTCAATCAATGCTCTTCCAATTCCACACTTACGAAACTCCGGTCGCACTGCAAGAAAAGTAAGCTCCTTTTCTTCACGGGAAAAACTAATCATTCCAGCCAGTTCTCCCTCTGCCTCCTTTAAAAATGCCTCTCTGTTCTGAATCGCTTTCTCCAATACCTCTAAAAACTCTGCTTCCTGATATCCGGGAAAATCCTCTTTTACTTCTTCCATCATAGACAGTACCTGTCCGATATCTTCTTTCTCTACAAATCTTATCATTTCTGTTCCTTTTCCGGATACTCCTTATCCTTCCAATACCAATTCTTCCGGATCTTTTCCTTTTAAATCTTCAATCCTCCGGATCCCGATATTCAGCAAATCCTCTTCTATATTTTTGCCTACTCCCGGAATTTTCTGCAAATCACAGATTATTTCTTTTCCCATCTTCGCTCCCCTTCTCCTAAAAAAGCATGGATAGCCGCCAGTCCATCAGCGTCCTGTCCATGCTTTTTGTATGTTTCGGTTTATCTTGTGTAATCGCAATTTAAAAACCGACCAATTACTTCTGCCGCCTGTTCCGCATTCGATGCAATGGCCGGGTGAAACCCAGACTCGAAAATACAGATTTCTGCTCCGGTTAATCCTGCAATTGTTTCATATTCTGTGCGAAAATCCTTCCGCACCATCTCATCCTCTTTACTTCCCATCAGAAGCATTGGATTTCTTAACTGTTCCAGTGGTTTGCAAAATAATGGTCTTTTTTCTTTCGCACACCGGAGAAGGGCGTCTGTATTCTTATCCACAACCGCCTCCCAGTCTTCTCCCTGACACCATTCATAAAACTCTGCTGCCCGCTCATCCTTTTTTGCCGCACGTCGTTCTTTCACCAGATTGTCAGCAAAATCTTCTGCCAGCGTTCTGCCGTCAAAACTATCCGCAACCACCCGCTCAACCAAGTCTGGACGCTCCAAAGCAGCATTGATTTCCCATTTCCCAGAAAGTCAATCAGAATCACCTTGAAATTGTCTGTATATAACGACAAAAGCAGTTCAAACATTTTTGATGAAGCGGTATCACCATGAAGAAATACAACAGGTTTTCCCGAACCCTGTTCCGAATAATAGATTTTCTTTGACTGATAAATAAAATATGACATTTCCTGCCTCCTAATCAAATTTTGATACAATTTTATCTTCATCCTGATCAGCAAGGCTTTCCAAACACATAAGCCCTGCTTAGTGTTTTAACATCCAAATCCCCATAAATTTCAACCTCCGCTCTGTTTGATGATTTCAGTATAACATGGATGTGAGCATATGCCATCTGTTTTTAAAGGGTTTTGCTAAATTATTTGCTTTTGCCAAAAAGTATGGGTTTTGCCAAAGAGTACACACTCCCCGGCAAAACCCATAATAAACCCCATATGAAACTCACACGGCGTTACCCCATCCCCACTTCCACGGTAACTTATCCATTTTAATTTTCGTAAAAACACAACTACATTTCTACCAAATAATCCTGCAAACCCGCATAGAATCAAGCTTTCCGCTCCAGCAAGCAGACAGTTTCAACGTGTTTTGTCCCCGAAAAATTGTCAAAAGGCTTCAGACTCTTTACCCGATAGCCATAATACTGAAAATAAAACAGATTCTCTGCCAGGGTCTTTGGATTGCAGGAAACATAAACAATCTGATTCACTCCATATCCAATAATACGGTCCAAAGCTTTGGGCGAAATTCCTACCCGAGGCGGGTCCACTACAATTACATCCGGTTTTTCTGCCACAGTTTCCAGCACTTCAAACACATCTCCGGCCAGGAACTTACAGTTATCAAGGCCATTTAATGCAGCGTTTGCTCTGGCAGCCTCCACAGCCTCCT
>CAUEYG010000236.1 GCA_959021945.1 uncultured Eubacteriales bacterium
ATCTAATCCCGTTCATAGACTTTTTCTCCGCCAAAGTAAGTCTGCATCACAAGAATGCGTTCTAAATCAATGGGATTTACTTCATAAGGGTTCTCACTGAGAACAAGAAAGTCTCCATATTTTCCAGGCTCCAGGCTGCCGATGATCCCGTCCTGATATTTTGCATATGCAGCATTGATGGTAAAAGACCGCAGCATCTGAGTAACGCTGACACGCTCTTCTTTATCCAGCAGATATCGCTCATCGTCCATATCCGTTATATCTTCAACGCCAAAGCTTTGAGCATTATACAAATTTCTGGTAACGCCTGCTTCAATAGCGTGGAAAGGATTTGGCTCCGGTGTCACAGGGAAATCAGAAGAGGAAACAATGGTAACACCATTTTTCACAAAGCGATTTAGCGGATACTCCCTTTCTGCCCGGCCCTCCAAAAGCTTTTTTTCTAAAGGAAACATTACAGGAGACTTAAAGTGCCAATAAACCTGTACATTAGCGATCACCTTCATATCCCGCATCCGCTCAATGTCCTGATCAGATACCAGCTGTAAATGCGTTAAAGTATTCCGGTAATCTCCCTGGGGCAGTTTCTTCATTGCTGCTTCCATAGCATCTAAAGCGTCATGGGTAGCCCCATCGCCAATGGAATGACAGTGAATCTGAAAACCGTGCTCCATAGCCCGCTGGAATGCATAAGCCAGCTTGTCCTTGTCCCAAAATAATTTCCCGGTAAAGTCAACCCCTTTTTCTGCAGCTTCACTGTAAGGTTCCAAAAGGTATCCGTCCAGACCCTCAACGACCCCATCTAAAAAGAACTTTGCAGTTGTCAGCTCCATCAAGGGACTCTTCACCTGGTCTCTGATCCGTTCCATTTCCTCGATTTGCTCGTCAATGCTCCCCAGCGCATCCATATCTCTGGCGCCATGCACGCGCATCTTTAGTTCTCCCCGATCTTCCAGCACCTTAAACGCATGGAACAAAGTGGTCCTCGGCTCTACAGTTCCTGGCGGTCGCAGGGCGAAAATAGAGGTGTAGCCATTGCGCAACATGATATCCTGGAACCACTTCATGGCCTGATAATTTTCTTCCTCCGTAAATTCCTGATAAGGCACAAAAATTCTCGCCTCATTTCGAATAATCCCCCACAGCTCGCCTGTCTGTGGATCTAACTGAATCTCTCCTCCCGGCGGGCATTCCCGATCGGGCGTGATGTTATACTTTTCCATTGCAGCCGTGTTCATCCACATACAATTACCGCCAAAGTCCGATAATATAATCGGTTTATCCGGCGAGATCGCATCAAGACGCTCTTTTTTAGGGCCGATTACACCTTCGATTCCTGCAAATAAGCTAGTGTTAAATCCTCTGCCATAGTACATTTCTTTTTCCGGATGCTCCTCTACATGCTTTCTGATCCTATCCATGATCTCTTGCTCAGATAAGGCCGGATATAAGTCAATGTTAAAAAGTGTGTCATAGGCAAGACCCGGCGCATGGGTGTGGGATTCAGAAAATCCCGGGAGCACGGTCCTGCCCTCCAAGTCTGTAGCCTGACCGTTTTCATAACGCAATGCGTCCTCATTCTTTCCCAGAAAAACGATTTTTCCATCCTCGATGACCATAGCCTCATACACAGAATTTTTTTCATCCATTGAACAAATATTACCATTGTAAAAGATTCTGCTTGTTTTCATTCCTGTCTCCCTCTCTAATATTATTCATTTGCATTCTCTTTAGAATGCACCCATAACATTACGCAATAATCATGCCATAATTAACTGTAAAATTTCACAAATTGACGGCGCGAAAAAAAGCTGATAAGATAAAGCCACTATTTCATCCGGGAGGTAAAGGTAATTGTCTGATGCATCAAAAACCCTTGGAACGATGATTGCTGCGCTGGCGAAACAAATCGCAGATCGAATCGCAGCCACAGTAGATGTGGAAAAACTGTCAAACGACCGGGAATATCTGATTGATCTGGCAGAAGATTTTCTAAAGCCTACGGTAGTCCATACAGCCAAGGCAATTGACAAAGAGGATATTGTCCTGCAAATCTATTTTCAAATTACACCCGATGCCACGCCTCAGCTGAGCACCGATGAGTTCTGTGCCGGGGTTTGTATTGAAAATGTAGGCAACTGGAACATTCGCGAACACAATCTCACTCACATAAAAGATATTGTAGAAGAAAATAAATTTTTTAAGTGGTGGTACTTTGAATGCATCCGCATGAATGTGGCCGGCTGGACGCGCGTTTATTTTGACCCTTACTTGGAACTGGATGTGATTACATACAGCACTCCTGTTTGGGCGCCGTCAGGTTTTTTTATCGGTGTTTTAGGTGTAGATATTGATTATAACCAATTCACTTCACGCATTAACCGGCGGCTGGTAGAAAACATCCGTGATGATATTGAAACACTAAAAAAAGAACATGAATCATTGGGCAATCTTACAGCCCTGGAAGACCAGTATTTAAATGTCAATACTGGCGAGCTGATCAGCAATGCCACCATTTGGAACCAAACTGGTTCTCACAGCGATAATATGCAGCAGGTCATGGAGCTTGTGAAACGCGCAGCTATCAGCGACGCCACCGTGTTGCTGCAAGGGGAGACTGGTTCTGGAAAGGACTTTATCGCAAAATGCATTCACGAGAATTCCAGCCGCGCGGACATGCCTTTTATAAACGTCAACTGCGGCGCTTTGACCGAAAGTCTGATTGAATCAGAACTTTTTGGTTATACCAGGGGAGCCTTTACTGGGGCAAAAACCAATGGAAGTATTGGCTATTTTGAGGCTGCTGACGGAGGCACGCTGCTTTTAAATGAAATCGGCGACTTGCCGCTGCATCTTCAAGTGAAGCTTTTGAATATTATTCAGGATAAGGAAGTGACCCGAATTGGAGAAACGATAAAGCGGAAAACAGATTTCCGCCTGATTGTGGCCAGCAACAAAAACCTGGCAGAGCTGGTCAAGCAGAACTTGTTCCGGGAAGATCTTTACTATCGTATCAATGTCTTATCCATTCATATTCCGCCGCTGCGCAATCGGAAGGTGGATATTTACCCCTTGATCACCACTTTCCTGGCTAAAAACATAAAAAGATATGGTGTTAAGCGCAAGCTCTCTGTGGAGTTGGTGAACTTGTTTACGAAATATAGCTGGCCGGGAAATATCAGAGAGCTGGAAAATATTATAGAGCGCCTGGTGTTAACCAGCAGCAGTGAGGAAATCGGCATCTCTGATTTGCCTCAGGAGTATCTGGAACGAATCCATAAGGAAGGTCTTTTAGACTCAGGTTCGACAAGTCAGCCCACCCTCAATAAGAACCTGTTAAAGAGGCAAAAGGAAGAAGCGGAAGCTTTACTGATCATCCAAAAATACAAAGAGCTGGGCAGTTCATACAAGGTTGCAGATGCGCTGGGAATCAGCCAAACCCAAGCATATAAAAAAATTAAAAAGTATGTTTTTCAGGAGAATAAATAAATTTCACAAGGAGAGAGTAAGTATTAAAAAACTTATTTTCTCCTTTTTATAAGCACTTATAAGTTTTTTTATACTTGCCGCAAGTGCTCTTTACTACTTTTTGTCCTATGTGGTTCAAATGTCTCATGCTCTTGAGTCTCTCAGCAGCGGCACAATAGGGTAGAGCGAGGGTTTTCTTCCTCACCCTCCCGTTGCACCGTACAT
Source organism: uncultured Eubacteriales bacterium (assembly GCA_959021945.1). GTDB lineage: Bacteria > Bacillota > Clostridia > Peptostreptococcales > Anaerovoracaceae > Hominibacterium. Next base: position 3,694 of record CAUEYG010000236.1, read on the forward strand.
ACGGGTCTCGTATACGGCGCTGCATCGTTACAATTGATAAGGGAAGAGATAAGCTAACCTACCTTTAATTCGAAGATTGATTCCATCATAAAATTGACAATACCGAATACCAAGATAGCTAATCCTATTGAAAATATCGTAACAGAAAAAATGAGTTCTAGATTTTGGAATCTCTTTCTAATTGTAATATAGGATAGTTTCCTATTCCATTCATTGCTATTCCTCCGTTTCTGATGGTCAAAGATTTCTGACTGGATTTGTAATGAAATCTGCCGGGTTGTCATACCTTTCGCGTATATAGAAATCCTCTTCTGATCGATATCTGAAATGTCTTTCTGGCGTTTCTTTACCACTTGAGGTTCAAAAGTTGATTTTCGGTCTTATGGAACTTCAATCTCCATAGAACCATAGCGACTATTTACTCTTTTCCGCTTATAACCATTACGACAATCATCGTTATCAGAATGTTTTGATTTTTAATATCCCAAGTGGTCATCCATTTCCGCTTCCATCATCTCTTTGATGGTTCCACCA
>CAUEYG010000237.1 GCA_959021945.1 uncultured Eubacteriales bacterium
ACTGGCTGGTGCCTTACGTAGACCCGGGCATTGCCATGATCATGGGACTGATTTTGTTGAAGGAACCGGTCTCCATGTTTTTGGAGGTAATCAGAAGCTTGATTCTCTTTGCTCCAAAAAAAGAAGTAGTAGAACATGTTCGGCAAATCGCCTATGAATCTTTAGAAAAATATGAGTTCCAGATTCATTTTTTAGATGTGATTAAGACAGGGAGAAAACTTTGGATTGAGGTATATATCTTACAGAAGGACGACTTGATCAGCGTCAAGGCATTAAAGACTGCCCATGATGAGATTATGGAAGACTTAAAGAAAGAATATGACCAAGTATATATTGAATTAATACCGGAGATTGAGACCATCAAGACGATAGAGGAATAAGACTGTGAGAGATCGCGGTCTTTTTTTGTTGGTCTCTTTATTAATAATTGCCGCCCTTTCTCAATATACTGGAAAGAAACGATATTTCAGAAAGAAAATGTGGTGAACTATGAGAAACAGTATATTCAGAAAGCTGCCGGCAGCGCGCCTTACAGGAAATCGAGCCGGGCAGCTGCAGAGAAGCCTGGGCGCCTTTGAGCTGACCATGATGGGGGTAGGCGTTATCATTGGTTCCGGTATCTTCGTTGTTACTGGAGTAGCGGCAGCAGAACACGCGGGCCCGGGACTTGTTCTCTCTTTTGTCCTGGCAGGAATCGCCTGCGCCTGCGCAGCACTGTGCTATGCAGAGCTTGCTTCCTCCATACCTGCCTCAGGTGGGTCTTATACCTTTGCATATGCAGGCCTTGGAGAAATTTTTGCCTGGTTTATTGGATGGTGCTTGACCTTGGAATATGTTGTGGCAATGTCAGCAGTAGCTGTGGGATGGTCCGCCTATGTATCCAATATTTTGCCTTTGCTGGGGCTGCGGCTTTCCCCTCAATTCCTCACAGATGCTTCCAGTGGAGGTCTGATCAACCTTCCGGCTGTTCTCATCGTATCAATCATGGCTCTGCTGCAGATGAAAGGTGCCAAAGACAGCGCCAGACTGAATAATATTTTGGTATCCGTCAAACTGGCAGTAATCTTAGTTTTTATCATCCTTGTGGCAGGACATATTGATCCGGATAATTACCAGCCGTTTCTGCCCTTTGGATGGTCAGGCGTTTTTTCCGGAGCAGCAGTTGTCTTTTTCGCATATTTAGGGTTCGATGCCATTGCCAATTCTGCAGAAGAAGTAAAAGATCCGCAGAAAAATATGCCAAGGGGAATACTAGGCTCTCTCTTAATCGCCACAGTTCTCTATATTGTTGTGACCTTAATGCTGACAGGTGTCACTAAATATTTATCCTATGCCGGGGTAGCGGCCCCTGTGGCCTTTGCTCTCAATGAAGCCGGCGTTCGGTGGGGCTCAGCCCTTGTTTCAGCAGGGGCAATTGCCGGACTGACTACGGGCGTGCTGGTCTTTATGGGAAGTGAGTCTAGATTAATTTATTCCATGGCCAGGGACGGGCTGCTCCCAAAAACATTTTCCAAAGTAAGCCAAAATGGGGTTCCCACCAGAGCAGTCATTTGCGTCTGGATTATGGGGTGCCTGCTGTCAGGATTTTTACCTATCAGTACCATTGCAGAGCTTTGCAACATGGGCACCTTGTGGGCCTTCTTTATCGTAGCTGTTACTGTTATGGTTATGAGAAAGACATATCCTAATATGCACCGGGGATTCATAGCGCCGGCAGTACCGCTGGTGCCGTTGACGGCAATGGTCATGTGCGGCTTCCTTGCCATGCAGCTGGACTCAGTCACCTGGAAGACCTTTGCAGGGTGGACTTTTGCAGGTATGTGCATTTATCTTTTATATGGCAAGAGACACAGCGCATTGGAACGATAAAAAAGGCTGCTATGTAAGGAGTCATCTATCTTTCATAGCAGCCTGGCTGATTGGGTATTTATTTGTTATTCCTCTTTTGGGGGAGGCAGCGGCTTTCCTGCGAAAGCACCTCTGATTAATTTAATATCTCTCCAGATAATGAACAGCCAGCCGATGAGCCCTACATAGCCTACTGCAGGCGTAATGATATTGACTAAGGTTTCAAACGGCAGGTATGAGCCAAAGAACCCTAAGACCGCAATGATTACGCATACAACGGCAAACTTCTTTGTCTTTTCTGCTGTGATTCTGGCTGCCACCGACCACATGAGAGGCACGGCTGTTGTAAAAATGGCCAAGGCAAGCACGACAGCATAAACAATACCCAGGATAGGGGACAGGGATTGGGCCATGGCCAGGGCTGGAACAGAAATATGGGCGATCACATCAATCTGCGAACCTTCTGCCAAGACCAGGAACAGAGCACCTGCTGTAAACAAAACATTTCCTAAAACAACACCTGTAATAACTTCTGTTTTATTCTTAGCTTTTGAGCCCATAGCGGACATGAAAGGCAGGCACATTACAATATTCCATAATGCATACAAAATTCCTGCCATTGCCCAAGAACTGGATGCAAGTAAAACATCGTGGGTAGTAATATATTGATTCCAGTTTTCAAAATCAACACCGTGTTTTGCCAAGATCCCTATGGCCATGACCATAGTTACAACAATGATAGCAGGCCCTATGAAGCCAATGGTATCAATAACGCTAGCCAGGCCCATAAGTACTACAGCTGTTACAATAACAGCAAGAATTAAGGAACCCAGCCATTCCGGCCCGCCAAAAATCTGATGAAAAGTAGAACCGAATCCAGCCATCATAGTCATTAGTGTGAGAAACATGAAAATAGGAACAAACCAGGATAAAACCGCTCCTACATATTTGCCGCACAAGTTCTTGTAACACTCTAAACCCTGCACGTCTTTGCTTTCATTTCCAAGGTTCATAACAGCAGCAGATGTCCATGCCCCAAGTACTGCGTTAATGACCATGACTCCGATGGCCTTTGCAATGCCATAATTGGTAAAATACTGCATAATTTCTTGACCAGTTGCAAAACCAGCACCAATGAGGAAGGCGCAGAATGCACCGGCAAGTTTAATTACCATACTAATTCGGACTTCACTTTTTCCAATCTTTAACATAACAGCTTCCTTTCTAATCTAACATGGAAAACTCAAATTGGGTGTAAGGCATTTCCTGATTGATACCAATCTCTGAATGAACGATCTGTCCATTTACAGTACTGATACACCTGCGGATTGCAGCATCGTCTTTTGCGGCCTGTTTTAATCCCTTGTTGGCGATATTCATAATATAAGGACCTGTGATCATCAATAGGGCCTCTGTTGCTGTCCTTGGACAAAGGGACGGCATATTAGGTACACAGTAATGTAAGATTCCCTCTTCTTTAAAGGTCGGATCGCCCAAAGTCGTATAATGGGAAGTTTCTACGATTTCAGCTCCTGCAATATCCATGATCAAAGAACATTTTTTCATCTTTTTTATAGTAGAACGTTTTACCAAAGGTTCTCTTTTTCCCGGTTCCGGAGAAGGGTAAATACAGTTAATGAAGACATCACAGTCAATCAGGCACTGTTCCAAAGCGTTTTCTTCAAATAAAACAACGTCTGCTTCTGGAAGAGCTGCTTTTAAATAGTCGATTCGATTCCACGAGGCTTCAATAATCGTAGTCTGTAATCCCAGACCCACAGCTACCTGAGCTGCATTAAAACCTGCGGAGCCTCCGCCTAAAACGACGATTCTTGGCGTTGGAAGACCATAAACCTTTCTTAGCAAAAGTCCGGTTCCTCCATGCATAGTTTGACAATACTTGATGGACTCCAACATGGCTAAGCTTCCTGCAATGTCACTCATAGGCTTCATTGTAGGCCTTGAACCATCATCAAGAACGATCAGTTCCATGGACAGGCCAATGCTCTTTTGATCAATTAAAGCCTGAGCCATTGGTTTGTCGTAGTCCTCCGCCAAATGAAACCAGGTCATGATCATCTGGTCCTTTCTGATCAGGTCATATTCCTGAGGCTGCAGTTCCTTGACCTTGGTTATAAAGTCCGCTTTGTCATAGACTTCTTTTGCAGTGTCTGCAATATTTACACCAACAGAGGCGTAATCCTCATCAGAAAACCTGCTGTTTTCACCGGCGCTCTTTTGTATCCAGACTTCATGGCCTGCACTTACCAGTCGCTTTGCCCAATTAGGGGTCATAGCTACTCTTGTTTCGTTTTCTTTTACTTCCTTTGGTGTTCCTACAATCATTTGATTACCTCCTGACTGATATGAAAAATAGC
>CAUEYG010000238.1 GCA_959021945.1 uncultured Eubacteriales bacterium
GATCTACAAAGCCTATGCCTCCCAGTATGATCTGCCGGCCCTCACCCTGCAGTTTCATTACCCATACGCCTTTATATCCTGCGGACTGGAAATCCTCTGTACCTTGGGGGCAACCTGGATAGCCTGCAGCCGCACGCTGAAAGAAAAACCGGCAAACCTTATGGTGCCACGGGCTCCAAAGGCAGGGAAACGAATTCTTCTTGAAAAAGTCACCTTTATCTGGAAGCGCCTTTCCTTCTCCTATAAGGCCACTGCCCGCAATATTTTCCGCTATAAAAAGCATTTGTTTATGACCATTGTGGGAATTGCCGGTTGTACTGCTCTCATGGTAGCCGGGTTTGGAATGAGGGACTCTATGTCTGATATTGTGAAAACCCAGTATACTGATCTTTTTCAATATGACGCTCATATTGAACTGGCAGAGGACAAGACAGACACTAATCTGCAGGACTTTTTATCCCAAAAGGAACATATTAAAATTGCCAGTATCAATGGCGAGGTCACTGGAAAGAAAAACAAAGAAAAGGTCAGCACCACCATTTACCTTCCTCAGGATAACCAGCTCTTTACCCAGTTTGTCAGTCTTCGCAGCAGAACTTCCGGTTCAGCTGTGCCCTTTCAAGATCAGTCAGCCGTTATGACAGAAAAAATGGCAGATGTGCTGAAATTGTCTGTAGGAGATACGTTTACTTTGACCAATGCTGACGATAATGCCGCCCAATTTACATTGACCGGCATTACAGAAAATTATGTAGGCTGCTACCTTTATATGGATCCTTCCCTCTATACATCAAAGCTGGGAGATTTTGATTACAACGGCTATCTGGTAAAGTCAGGAATCACATCTCTGGCTCAGCAGGACCAAACAGCGCAAAGTCTGCAGGATGGGAATTATGTCTCTTCCATTGAGTTTACCTCCCAGTCCCAGGAAAGTTACGAAAGCATGCTGTCCAGCATTAATGTGATTGTCTACATTTTAATCCTCTGTGCCGGCGCACTGGCAGTGGTTGTTCTTTACAACTTGACCAATATCAACATCAACGAGCGGAGTAAGGAATTGGCCACGCTCCGAGTGCTGGGCTACTATCAGAACGAAGTGGCTCGCTACATTTTCCGGGAAATCGGCCTGCTCTCCATCTTGGGTACTGCAGTTGGCCTTTTGGCAGGATGGGCGCTCCATCACTATGTGATTGTAACAGCCGAATCCGTAGATATGATGATGGGAAGAAGCGTATCCCCGCTGAGCTATCTGTTGGCAGCAGTGATCACCCTGGCATTTTCCGCCCTAGTAGATTTTCTCATGACTTTTAAGCTGCGGCAGATTAAAATGGCGGAATCCATGAAGGCAGTAGACTGACCTCCTGCCTTCCTTTTTCCTAATACCGCAGGGGTACTGCTGAAACTTTACAGGTTTGAGGGAACCCGTAGTAATACAGCATGTACTCCACACCGTTGACTGTGAGTTCATGATCAAGGGCAGGTCCGGCAGTTACTCCTGTAATTACCTTCCCTTTTTCTACCACATTCAGCGCTAAAAAAGGCACCTGCATCCCTCTTACTTTACGAAACTGATACTGCTTCTCCCCTTGCTCTTCAGGAATATTGTGAACCTTTTCATTGTTGGTTGGAATCACAATGCGAACCTCTTTCTCATGGGAAAAGGCCGGCTCTTTATAAAACAGGCTCATCAGTTCAAAGGAGAGGTCCATTTCTCCCATCATTTGCTGCCGTTTCTCTTGGGATGAAAGGCTGCTCCATTTTTTCCAATAACGAGAAAGACACTTGGCCAAATCTTTCTCTTTTTCTTTTTGATTATATAAAATTTTTCCCCACAAAAGTTTATTCCTGCCAGTGATTTTGTCAATCAAAGGATGTTCCTGCAGCTGGCGAACCAGCTCATCTGTTTTAAAATGGATGTTATATCCGGCAGCATGAATACTGTGGGTATAATAATTCCACATAGGCAGGCTGTCACGTTCTGTTGAACAGGATAGTACAAAGTAACGAGCGGCCTTCTTGTCCGCCGGATTAGTTGCTGTCAAATTTCGTAAAATATCATTTGGCTCGCCAAAATAACGGTTCTGCAGCTGTTCCTTAAACCTTCCTTCTCCATCCCACTTTTTCAAGTAATCTTCCAATAGGAGATAGAAATTTTTTCTCTCATTCCTATCATTGAGAAATAAACTGTCTGTAAAGTACAAGATCCCTGAAGAAAGAATACCATGGAGCCCTTCTGCCGACGTGTAATGGTAAATTCCATCAGGCAAGCTCATAGGATAGCCGCCACACTGAGAATAATGAGAACCAAAACCAGCAGCATGACCAGGAATTTCCAAATCCATTTTAAATACGCCCCATAAGATACTCTGGCAATGGCCAGCGCCCCCATTAAAACCCCGCTGGTAGGCGTAATCAGATTGACAATTCCGCTGGCCGAGGCAAAGGCAGTGATGACCAAATCCCTTCCCACACCTGCAAAATCAGCGATAGGAGCCATAATCGGCATGGAAAGAGCTGCAAGGCCGGAAGTGGAAGGCATCAAAAAGGACAAGAGCAAAAAGAAAAAGTAGGATAAATCTGCAAAGGCCACGGACCCCATGGATTTCAGCGATTCTTCTCCCCAGTGAAGAACAGTCGCCGTCATACCTCCATCATTCATGACGACTGCAATGCCTCGTGTCACTCCAATAATCAGAGCCACCCCCAGCAAATCCTTAGCACCATTTAAAAACAGCTCTATGAACTCTAACTCCTTCCATCTCCAAACAAGACAGCAGATAAAGGAGGAAAGAAGGAACAGTATGGTAATATCCCCAAACCACCAGGACCCTAAGGGAGTAATGTTCCCCAACACTGTGCCCAGCCCGGGAATGGACCTGACCCAGCTATTAAAGTCTTCAAAGATGGTAATTCCAAACTTATCGGCCCACGGAATAACTCCTAATACCATGATGAAAAAGCTAAGGCCAAAAATCCATAAAATGGCCTTTTGCCTGCCGCTCATCTTATCTGCTGATTCCATCTTTTGAGACAAGAAATGTTGTTCATTGCTTTCCTTCATATGGTATACCAGAGATTTTGATGGGTCTGCCTTGACTTTTCTGCCGTAAGCCATAACATACCAGATGGCTAAAAGCAAACATGCTGCTAAAATCACAATGCGCAGCACGATTCCTTCCCCAATAGAAATGCCCGCAAAGCCTGAGGCAATTCCTGTGGCAAAAGGGTTTACAGTGGAACCCAGGCATCCGATTCCAGCACCCAAGCAGATGACAGCAAATCCGGTAATAGAGTCAAAGCCTGCCGCCACAAAGACGGGGATGACCAGAACATAAAAGGCAATGGTCTCTTCCCACATTCCAAAGATGGTACCGCCCAGGGCAAAAATACACATTAAAATAGGAATCATGAGCGTTTCTCTTCCGGAAAAGCGCTTTACAATGGACCCAATCCCTGCGTCAATGGCGCCGGTATCTGTGACCAGTCCCAAAAATCCCCCGATTACCAGAATAAACACGATAATATCTGTAGCATTAAAAAATCCTTCAATAGGCGCCCTCAGCACTTCCCAAAATCCTTGAGGGTTTTGAGCAGTCTGTTCATAGGTGCCCGGTATGGGCTCCAGGGAAGATGCAGTATCATCTACATACTGATAATTCCCGGCCGGAACAATCCATGTGAGTATGGCGATCACAATGATGATCAGAAAAAGTATGGTAAATGCGCTGGGCATTCTGAATTTTTTCATAATAAAACCTCGCAGCTCCTGTTTTTCTTTATCTTTTGCAAGAGCCGGAGGTTTTATGTATGAACCTTTTTATTTTTTATTCAAATTGTTCCTCAGCCAGTTTTCAAAATCCTTAACAGGCAAAGGCTTGGAGAAAATATATCCCTGTACCATATCGCAGCCAATGTTGTAGAGAAAATCCAGCTGCTCTTTTTCTTCAATTCCTTCTGCCACAGTGTGAATCTTTAGCTTTTTCGAAAGTTCTACAATACTTTCCACCACATCCTTGGCTCTCTGGTTTTCAGCTCCTAAAAAGAACTGTCGGTCTAGCTTGATGGCATCAACGTCAAACTCTTTCAGCAAACCTAAAGAGGAATAGCCTGCACCAAAGTCATCTAAGGAACAGGAAAGGCCGATGCGGTGCATTTCTTTACTGGCCTTTTTCTTGGCATCAATGCTATGGGTATCAAATAAAATGTATCCTGACAG
>CAUEYG010000239.1 GCA_959021945.1 uncultured Eubacteriales bacterium
CAGGGGAATACAACAAGCGGAATTGGAATATCAAAGAAGGAATTAGGAAATACTTCTTATGAAATATTAGTTGAAGAAAATATTGATCCAAAAACAGCTATTTTGCAAACTCAGGTTGAAAATCTGGATATCATTCCGGCCAGCGTTCAATTGGCAGGGGCGGAGGTAGAACTGATTCAGCTACAGGGAAGAGAAAAAAGATTAAAAAAGGCTTTGGATCAAATAAAACCGGAATATGATTATATTTTTATTGACTGTCCTCCATCACTGGGTCTTTTAACGATTAACTCCCTGACTGCTGTAGATTCTGTTTTAATTCCTATTCAGTGTGAATTTTACGCTTTGGAAGGAGTTAGCCAATTGATGAGCACAGTGGAAATTGTAAAGAAGAATATGAATCCAAAACTGAAAATACAGGGTGTTATTCTCAGCATGTTTGACGGAAGAACTAATTTATCTGTGCAGGTAGTAGAGGAAGTTAAAAAATATTTTAAAGAAAAGGTATATACGACTGTTATTCCGAGAAATGTAAGGCTGGCCGAAGCGCCAAGCTATGGGATGCCTATCATGCAGTATGACCCAAAATCTTCAGGCGCTGTAGCTTATCAGGAATTTGCCGAAGAATTTTTAAGTTTGGAGGATGAGGAGTAATGGCAGGGCCAAAGAACAGAGGACTTGGAAAAGGACTGGAGGCCTTGTTTAGTAATTCGGAAATTGATACCAAGGAAATTTCTATAGAAAAGAAAGAAGAAGCAAAGGCAGAAGGCATTTTATTTGTAGATCTGAATAATATTAAACCTAATGAAAAGCAGCCGAGAAAAAGTTTTGATGATCAAAAATTGGAAGAATTAGCGGAGTCAATACAGGAACATGGCTTGATACAGCCCATTATTTTGAGGCAGGCTGAAATGGGATATGAGATCGTAGCTGGTGAGAGGAGATGGCGCGCCTGTAGGAAAGCTGGTTTAAAAGAAATTCCTTGTATTGTCAAAGAATTGACGGATGAGGAGAACATGCTGGTTGCCATTATTGAAAACATGCAGCGTGAAGATTTGAATCCTATTGAAGAAGCAGAAGGATTAAATCAAATGATAAGTTCCTTTGGGCTGACACAGGAAGAAGTATCCAAAAGTGTTGGAAAGAGCCGTCCATATATTACCAATGCGCTGCGATTATTAAAGCTGCCGGATGAAATCAGAGATTATGTTTCAAAGGGAAATTTAGCAACGGGCCATGCCAGAGCAATAGCTGGTATAGCAGAGAGAGAAAAACAAATTCAATTAGCCCAATATGTGATAGAACACGATTTATCTGTCAGAGAGATAGAAAAGCTCATAAAGGAAAACAATAAACAAAAGAAAAAAAATCCGAGAAAAAAGGCAGAAAAAAACGCTGACGTAAAAAGAGTAGAAGAAGACCTGAAACAAATTATGGGCACAAAGGTAAATCTTAATCAGTCAGGGAAAAAAGGGAAGATTGAAATTGAATTTTACAGCAAGGAAGAATTGGATAGATTAATAGATCTATTGAAAACACTCAACTGGAGGAGCTAGTTTCACGTGAAACAATATGGATAAAACACAAGTCGAAATTTGTCTGAGCCAAGTTATAAGAGAATGTGTAAAAAGCAGAATCCCAATTAGTTCTAAGATCAATCAGGAAGTGGTGATTAACAAAAGAGCAAAAAAAAGGTTTGCGGCTTGTAAAAAAGAACCTTTTGGCAGCCCCTATGAGTTTAAAATAGAAGTAGGGGAGATGCTGTTAGAGACTGATCCTACAATTGTAAAAAATATATTAGCTCATGAAGTGATACATACTTGCCCAGGCTGTTATAATCACGGGAAATTGTGGAAACAATATGCGGCAATTATGAATCAATTGTATGGATATCATATTACAACTACAGCTACTTATGAACAGATTGGATTAAAAGCTCCTGAAAAGCAAAGAAGGATTCGCTATGTTATAACATGTAAAAGATGCGGAGCAGTATTTTATAGACAAAGAAAATCAAAATTAGTTTTACATACAAATCAGTACCGCTGTAAATGCGGAGGAAAACTCATATGTCGAAAAACAGAGCAATTATAAAAGCTCTGTTTTTTTGCATGCAAGCAATCTTTTCAGGTATGAATTTCTTTTTCCGTGAATAGGATATAGGGATAATATGTATAAGAGAAAAGCAGAGGGGGAACAACCATGACCTATGATGAAAAAATACCTGCGTTTGCACTCCAGCCAGCGAAACCAGCTGATGAAAAAAAGGATGAACAAATAGATACACAAATGAAAGATGACGGATTTGACCCGACACCTTATGATAGACTGTTAGTTCCTAAAAGTGAGGACGAAGAAATAAAAGAAGAAGGAAAAGAGGAAATTGTGCCGGAGGAGGCAGAGCCAAAGGAAACGCCTGAAAAAAGAAAGGCGGAAATAGAAGAACAGGCTGAGAAATCAGAGGAAGACATAGAGGGAGAACTAGAACCTGTTGTCTTTGAAAAGGAAGAGCAGGAGGAAACGGCAATTCCTGTATCCGGTTCCGTAAAGGTAATACCTCTGGAAAATGCAGCTGTTTATAAAGATCTTAAAATAAAAACAGTAGCTCAAAAATTAGAAACAACCATCTATGTTGAGGAGGATATTTTAGTCCCGGATGTAAAACCAGACCTTGCATCTATTCTTTCTATGGACGGCAGAGCTATATTGTCTAGCAAAGAAATTCAAGTAGGACAGGAAAAAGAAGACAGCGTGAGAGTCACGGGAGAAGTAGCATTACAAACTATTTATTTGCCGGAAACAAAGGAAGAAGGGGAAGAAGTTTCGATCATACAATCAAGGCTTCCTTTTAAAACAGATTGGCAGGTGACTGCTTCTCCAATGTCCAGCCTATCAATTGTACCAACAATCGAAGAAATCCAATATACGATTGTTAATGAAAGAAAATTCCGGGCAAAGGCGTCTATTACTCTTTCTCTTGCTGAATACGCAGAAAAAGAGCTAAGTCTCTTTGATAACATCCGCAACGAAGATCTGGAGCTTTTAAAAGAAACGATTAAAATGAGCCATGTTTCATTTCGCAAAGAGGAAACAGCTGAGATATCTGAAGATCTGGCCCAAAAGGATGGCGGCTTAAAGCCTGTAAAAATATTGAAATCAGATATTCATGTATTAGAAAACCATAAGCAAATAACTTCTGAAAAAATGGTAATAAATGCCAATATATTTGCAAATATTCTCTATATAGGCGAAGAAGAAAAAGATGGCGAAACTGTCAGAAGACCAGCCTTTTATCAGGGAAAAACAGATTTTACACAATTTATATTAATGGATAAAGAAGAAAATACAGCTATGAGCAAGGCCTATTTTGATGGGAATGATCTGGAAGTAAAGATTAATGAAGATGAAACAGGCTTTACTTTAAAGGGTACTGTAAACACAACAGTGGAAGTGATGACTAATTTGGAAAAAGAAGTTGTTACGGACTTTTATAATAATACAAAAGATATGACTTACGATGCTTCCCAGGATCAGATTGAAGCCATTGTAGGAACAGGAATAACAGAAGCTTCTGCCAGAGAAATTTTTAATGTACCGGAAACAAACGGCCAGATTGAACAGGTTATTTACATAAATGGACGTATCAAAGAATATAAGAACACTGTGGAACAGGGAAGAGTCATGGTGGAAGGAACTGTGGAAGGTCAGATTATCTGTCTGCCGGAAGAGGAAGATCGGAAAGCTTTTTCCATTAAACAGGATTTACCTTTCCGAGGGACTATGGAAATTGCCGCAGCACAGCAAAATATGGGAGCCGAAAGTCAGGTAGCTATCAAAGATCTTTGGTTTGACAAGATCAATGGAAAGCAGGTTGAGGTCAATGCCAGTCTGCAGATTGAAACAGCTGTTGTAGATGCCAGAACGCTAACTTTAATTAAAAATCCATGTTTTGTAGAAGATCAGCAGACAAAGCGACCTTCTTCCATGGTGATTTATGTAACCCGTAAGGATGATAGTCTTTGGAAGATTGCAAAAAAATATAAGATTGGTATGAATGCCATTAGAGAAGTCAACCAATTGCAAGAAGGTTCAGGTCTCAAAGAAGGAACCAGGCTTTTAATTGTAAAATAATAGGTATAAAAAAGATTTAAAGAAGGTATAAAAAAATCCTCCCCAGTTAACACTTAAAATACAAGGGAGGATTTTGAATGATGAAA
>CAUEYG010000240.1 GCA_959021945.1 uncultured Eubacteriales bacterium
AGCGCAGTTTATAAATAAATTTTGTTGTATCGCTCACTTCTTCCAATACTTTAGAAATCACTTCACCATATCCCAGCCTGTTAAATCCTGCATCTTCAACTGCCGCATACCTTTCCAAAACAGGGCTTTCTCCGTCTTCACCGGATTCATCAAAGGTTTGGTTGAGGGAAAAGGCATTATAAGCCATACTGCTTTCCATAGCCTGAAAGACTTCTTCCTCTGAGTGGCCGATATGTTCCGCCAGTTCTGGGATGGTAGGCGTTCGCTGGAGTTTATTGAAAAGTTCCTCTCTGGCGGATTGTATTTTACCGGCTATTTCCTTCATCCTCCGAGGCACTTTTACACTCCACTCTTTATCTCTGAAATACTTTTTAATTTCGCCAATAATCGTAGGAGTGGCAAAGCTGGAAAATTCATACCCTTTGGAAGGGTCAAATCTTTCTACAGCAGAAATCAAGGCCATGGCCCCTACTTGATACAAATCGTCATATTCTACGCCTTTATTCAAATATTTTCTGATTAAAATATCCACCATATACAAATAAGACTCTACAATCTCATTTCTTAAGGAAAGATCTTTTGTCTCATAGTACTGGTCGAACAAATCATGATTCAGCATTTATTCTTCACCATTCTGATACTGTTTCTGTCTTTTGCCTTAACGATTTCTACTTCATTCATCAGTGATTTTATAATATAGATCCCCAGATCTCCTTCATTTGGGCAATCCATGCAAGGTTTTTTACACTTTTCAATTTTATGTTCACAGCAGTTGTCCGATATGGTAATGATTATTTTTTGTTCATCAATCTGACATTCTACTTCATAGCAGTTACTATATCCGTCAAAACCATGGCATGTAATATTCTTACATGCCTCCCCCACTGCAATTTCAATATCTTCAATGGCTTCTATATTAAAATTTGCTGTTCCCGCGGCAGACCCAATGGCTAGCTTTGCGATTTTTACATATTCTGGTTTGCCGGGCATTGAAAATTTCAACAAATCCCCCATTTTATTTCTCCTGTTCCGTCTTCATTTCAATCTGGCCGCTGCTGCTTTTTTCCTGATTCTTGGGCTCTTCCTGGGCCTGGTTCAATTCATCTTCTTTTATGACTTTTGCCAGGGCAATAATATTGGCGTCTTCTTCTACCTTCATAATCTTTACGCCCTGAGTAGCACGGCCTAATACAGATACTTCTTTTGCTTCAATACGGATGATGATTCCGTCAGAATTAATCAAAAGTATCTCGTCATCTTCATTTACAACCATTGCGCCAACCAGCTCGCCTGTTTTCTTGAACTTGGCTTTATCATAAGTCAGCAGGCCTTTTCCGCCCCTTACCTGAATCTTATAATCCTTTACCGGCGTTCTCTTGCCGTACCCATTGGTGGTGACTACCAAAAGCTCCTGTCCCGGCTGAACCAGTTCCATGGAAACGACTTCATCGTCATCTTCCAGTTTAATAGCTCGAACTCCTCCGGCAATCCTTCCCATTGCTCTCACATCATCCTCTGAGAAGCAAATACATTTTCCCTGTTTGGTAACAATGATTACATTGTCCGTACCGGTTGTCTGTTTAATATCTACCAGCTGATCGCCTTCTTTCAGGTTAATGGCAATTAAGCCGGTCTTTCTGCTGGTATCAAAATTAGAAAGGGCTGTCTTTTTAATGGTCCCCTGCTTTGTCACAGCAATCAGATATTTATCTTCTGAGAAATCCTGAATTGGTATGACTGCCGTAATTCGCTCTCTCTGCATCAAATTCAGGAAATTAACGGCAGGAGTGCCCTTTGCCGTCCTTGTGGCTTCCGGAATTTCATAAGCCTTGATCTTGTGGGCTTTTCCTGTATTTGTAAAGAACATGAGATAATCATGAGTCGACGTCATAATCAAGTTCTTTACAAAGTCATTTTCTCTGGTTGTTAATCCGGTTATTCCTTTTCCGCCTCGTTTCTGGGTCTTGTAGGTATCTGCCGGAATTCTCTTTAAATATCCAAGATGGGTTAAGGTAACAGCTACCTGTTTTTCTTGAATCAAATCTTCTTCATCAATTTCAGTGGCATCCGCTACGATTTCTGTTTTTCTCTCATCTACATATTTTTCTCTGATTTCAAGCAGCTCATCGCGGATTACTCCCATCATTTTGTCATCATCTGCCAGCAGCTCTTTGTAATAAGCAATTTTCTTTTGTAATTCCGCGTACTCGTTTTCAATTTTTTCCCGTTCCAGACCCTGCAGGCGCGCCAGTCTCATATCGAGAATAGCCTGTGCCTGAATTTCTGAAAGCCCAAAGCGGTCCATCAGCTTTTCTCTGGCATCGTTATAGCTGGAACGTATGATTTTAATAATCTCGTCAATATTATCTAAGGCAATGCGCAGACCTTCTAAAATATGAGCCCTTGCTTCCGCCTTTTTCAGATCGTATTTGGTTCTTCTTGTAACAACATCAAATTGATGTTTGAGATATTCATCGAGAATTTCATATAAGGTCAGGATCTTTGGCTGCCCATTTACCAGAGCGATCATAATCATGCTGTAGCTTTCCTGCAGCTGAGTATGCTTGTACAATCTGTTTAAAATAATCTGCGGGTTAGCATCTTTTTTCAGTTCAATCACAATACGCATGCCGCCCCGGCTAGAAGATTCATCCCGTATATCAGAGATGCCTTCCACTCGTTTTTCCTTTACCAGCTCTGCAATTTTTTCAATGAGCCTTGCTTTATTAACCTGATAAGGAATCTCTGTTACCAGAATCTGCGATCTTCCCCTTGTGGTCTCTTCGATTTCTGTCTTTGATCGTACGATGACTTTCCCCTGTCCTGTTTTATAGGCGTTTCTAATATTATTTTTACCCATAATAATAGCGCCGGTAGGGAAGTCCGGTCCTTTTACGATTTTAATAAGATCGTCAATGGTACATTCCTTATCTTCAATCATCTTTACAGCAGCATCGATCACCTCTCCCAGATTATGCGGAGGTATAGATGTTGCCATTCCTACAGCAATACCGTTGCTGCCGTTTACCAAAAGATTTGGAATTCTGGCAGGAAGTACTACCGGTTCTTTTTCTTCTTCATCAAAGTTGGGCATAAAATCGACAGTCTCTTTGTCAATATCCCGGAGCATCTGCAGGGCAAAAGGCGTCATCCTGGCTTCTGTGTAACGCATTGCCGCAGCGCCGTGTCCGTCTACGGAACCAAAGTTTCCATGACCGTCTACCAGCATATACCGTGTGGAAAATGGCTGGGCCAATCTTACCATGGCGTCATAGATGGAACTGTCTCCATGTGGGTGATATTTACCCATTACTTCACCCACAATACGGGCTGATTTTTTGTAAGGCTTGTCCGGCGTTATGCCCAGACCGCTCATACCGTACAAAATTCTCCTGTGTACAGGCTTTAGCCCATCCCTTACATCAGGAAGGGCTCTTCCTACAATTACACTCATAGCGTAATCGATATAGGAGTTTTTCATTTCCTTGTATATTTCATGCTGAATCAGTTTCTGATCCTCAATTAAATTTGCCACATTTTACCCCCTTCGTTAAATATCCAAAGTCGCGTAAGTCGCATTATCTTCAATGAACTTTCGTCTCGGCGGAACTTTGTCCCCCATCAGGGTAGTAAAGATTTCATCTGCCGCTGCTACATCATCTAAGGTAATCTGAATTAAGGTTCGACTCTCAAAATTCATTGTTGTTTCCCATAGCTGGTTTTCATCCATTTCTCCAAGACCCTTGTACCGCTGGATTTCAGCTTTTCCCGGCTTATGGGCAATGGATGCAAGGAGTCTTTCCTGCTCTGCATCCGAATAGGTATAGTGAATCTCTTTTCCTTTTTTTACCTGGAACAGAGGAGGCTGAGCCGCGTAAACATAGCCCCCTTCAATGAGAGGCGTCATATACCGATAAAAGAACGTTAAAAGCAGCGTTCTGATATGGGCTCCATCCACATCCGCATCGGTCATAATAATGATTTTATGATATCTGAGTTTTTCCAGATTAAAATCATCTCCAATTCCGCATCCAAAAGCGGTAATCATGTTTTTGATTTCATCAGAATTCAGTATTTTATCAAGTCTTGCTTTTTCTACATTGAGAATTTTACCTCGCAGAGGCAGGATAGCCTGTCTCTTACGGTCTCTTCCGTTAATGGCAGTACCGCCGGCGGAATCTCCCTCTACCAGGAA
>CAUEYG010000241.1 GCA_959021945.1 uncultured Eubacteriales bacterium
ACTACCTGAAACACAGCTTTGAAAAGCAGTACAGTGATTACGGCGTGCCCTATGTGCAGGAAAACTGCGACCTCGGTTTATCCGACAACTGCGTATTGTATGGCCACCACATGAACAACGGCAGTATGTTCTCCGATTTGTGCAAGTACGAGAGCGAAGATTTTTATCGGGAGCATAAAACCATCTGCTTTGATACGCTGGACCATTTTGGTGAATACGAGGTGATCGCTGCTTTTAAGACGGTGGCCTACTCCGAGGATGGGTTCAAGTATTACCACTTTGTCAATGCAGAAAATCAGGCGGCTTTTGAGGAATATGTGGCGAAGTGTAAGGAACTGGCCCTCTATGACACAGGTGTAACAGCGAAATACGGCGATCAGCTCATTACCCTTTCTACCTGCGAATATTCCCGCACCAACGGACGGATGGTTGTGGTGGCAAAGCTGTTGGAGGAATAAGGGCGGCCCCGCCCATGGAAGGAGGTGAAGCCCATGGGGAAAGGAATTAAAACAAGAGTTGCCCAGAAAGGAATTAAGGCGATTGATAAAGCGGCGGTTGCTTCTGAACGGATGAAGGAGGCGTATATCCGCACCAAGGATAAGGCCGAGCATGGCCTATATGCCGAGGAAGGCTCTCCCGGTGAATATGCGTCCGACCGTGTTTCTTCCAATGTGGACAGCGCGGCCCATGAAGCGGTTTATCAATTTGATAAGCAGGGGCGCAAGGGTGTAAAGACCACAAAAGAAAACATTTCCAA
Organism: uncultured Eubacteriales bacterium; assembly: GCA_959021945.1. GTDB lineage: Bacteria > Bacillota > Clostridia > Peptostreptococcales > Anaerovoracaceae > Hominibacterium. The sequence continues at coordinate 758 of CAUEYG010000241.1, forward strand.
GGTCAAGGAAAATCTTCAAAAGCGCAAGGCTGCAGCCGAACAGCCGAAAAAACAAGCAGAAAAACGGGCGGCGCAGCAGACCGGCCAGCGGGCTGGGCCGCATACGGTGGATCGTCTCTCAGAACCGGTGAAAACGGTTCGGCAGGAGCCTGGGACGGTTAAGACACTGGATCGGAGCCGGAAAAGCATTAAAACTGTGGACAGGAGCCGCAAGACCATCAAGCAGGCTTCTTCCACGGCCAAGGGAACTGTAAAAACTACAAGCAAATCCATTAAAACTGCGGAAAAGACGGCCAAAGCCAGTATCAAGACTACCCAGCAGGCGGCAAAAACTGCCCAGAGGACAGCCCAGGCTACGGCGAGGGCTGCCAGAGCTGCGGCCCATGCCGCCCGTACAGCAGCCAGGGCAGCCGCAACTGCCGCACGGGTTGCAGTGAAAGCCACCATCGCAGCGGTGAAAGCTATCATAGCTGCGACCAAGGCGTTGGTCGCGGCCATCGCTGCCGGGGGCTGGGTTGCCGTGCTGGTGATTGTGGTAATCTGTCTGATCGGCATGATTCTCGGTTCCTGCTTTGGAATCTTCTTCTCCGGCGAGGACTCCGGTACCGGGCAGACCATACGGACCGCTGTGCAGGAGGTCAATACTGAGTATGAGGAAAGGCTGGAAGAAACCAAAACTTCCCATACGCATGATGTGCTGGAGATGTCCGGGAGCCGGGCCGTTTGGAAGGAAGTGCTTGCGGTGTATGCCGTCAAGACCACTACGGACCCCAATAACGCTCAGGAAGTGGCTACGATGGATGATTCCAAGAAACAGCTTCTGAAAGATATTTTCTGGGAGATGAATGAAATATCGTTCCGCACAGAAAGCAAAACAGAGACGGTGATCGAGGAAACGGATGACGGAAACGGAAACATTGTGGAAACGGAAACTACCGTTACTCGCACCTATCTGTATATTACTATCAGCCACAAAACCGCCGAAGAAATGGCCGACCAGTATGGCTTTAACGAGGATCAGCGGGAACAGATGGCGGAGCTTCTGGCCGATGAGAATAATTCCCTTTGGTCCCAGGTACTCTATGGCATTACCGAAGGGGACGGCGAGATCGTTACTGTTGCGCTTTCACAGGTGGGAAATGTTGGCGGCGAACCATATTGGAGCTGGTACGGTTTTGGCAGCCGTGTGGAATGGTGCGCCTGCTTTGTGAGCTGGTGCGCCAATGAGTGCGGCTATATTGAAGCGGGTGTTATCCCGAAATTTGCAGGCTGTGTGCAGGGTTCCCAATGGTTCAAGGATCGGGGGCTTTGGCAGGACCGTAATTTTGAACCGTCTGCAGGTCAGATCATCTTCTTTGATTGGGAGGGTGATGGCGTAACCGACCATGTGGGAATTGTTGAGCGTGTGGAAAACGGAACGGTTTACACCGTTGAGGGCAATTCCGGTGACGCTTGCAGACAAAACAGTTATTCCATTGGCAGTAGCGTCATTTACGGTTACGGCTGCCCAGCTTATTAGCTCCCTCAAAAGAGAAACCCAGCCGTGTAATGCGGCTGGGTACATAAGGGTATAATAAAATTTATCATCGTGCAGTGGTTGATAGCCTGAAATTATGTAAATGTGACGTTCTATAGTCATTGTAATTTTTTCCATGTTGCATTATAATTAATTAACGGTGGGTCTTTGCGCCGGCCAAGACAAGCCGTATGGGATATTCCCGTGCGGTATTTTTATACAGTTTATAATTTGATTCTTATAAACGAGGTGAGTATATGTCCGACAACACACATGTTCCTGATAAACTTGAGGGATACATGCTACAGGTGCGTCATGCTCTTTATGAATTGATTTGCTTAGATGAACGCGTTGTCAGCGTTGAGGCTTATGAGGATGTAGCGGTTGAAAAAGAAGGACTTCTAATTGCTGAACAGACTAAAAGTGTGTTATCTAATAATAACCCTGTTACAGATAGAGCAGAAGTTTTTTGGAAAACAATTTACAACTGGTGCAATTATTTTACCCAGGGGCAATATCCCCCAAAAGTTGTCTTAAAATATATTGTTGTTTCATCTCATTCCATAAAGGCAGGAACTATCCCAAAATTATTTGCGGAAGCAAAAACTGAAACCGAAGCAAAGGAAGCATTGGAAAGCGCCAGAATAATTTTATTTGGTGATACTAAAAGCAAGGAAAAGCCCCGGCCCATTAGTAAAACTATAGAACCATATATTGAGTATTGTTTTGCGCCTAAGAATAAAGAAACAGTTATTAAAGTTATTTCTCTCATGGAAATTGATATTCATGAAGATACATACGACCAAGAGCTGTTCAATAAATTTAAGATGCAATCCATCCCTTTAGAGTATGCAACAGAACTTTTTGAATCTATGCTGGGCTGGGTAAGTGACCAGGTACATCAGCAAACCAAGCAGAATAAACCTGCATATATCTCATCAAAAGATTACAAGACTGCTTTGGATTCGCAGATCAGAAGCAGAGATCAAAAAATAATATTGAGTGCAGTTTCTGTTCAACCGGAAGCCAGTCAGACAACATCCGAAGTGGAGCGCCACGATACATATATCAAACAGCTTGAATTAATCGATGTGGATGAATCGGATATTTTTGAAGCTGCCAGTGACTTTCTAAGAACGAGATCGGAGAAAACAGCTTGGGCCAAAAAAGGACTTATCAACGGAGGTAGCTTTACTGATTATTATGATAGCCTAAAAAGGCTATGGAAAAATCAGAAACTACTTTCAAGTGTAGTTGTTAATGGTGACATTGAAAGAGGAAAATATTTGTATGCTCAGTGCTTAAGTTACGCAATAAGTCACCGACTCCTTGGGAGAGATGTTCCTAGCTTCTTTGGTAGTGGTTCGCTTCAGGCGTTAGCAAACGAACCGTCTGATCGACCTACCATAGGTTGGCATCCCCGGTATATTGAGCTGTTGAAAGGAGATGACAACGGTGACAAATAACATAGATCGTGAAATATATTATGTTCAAAATCCAGCTATTGGAGCTGCGGCTTTGTGGCAATTTATTTGTGGATATTATTCGAAGGAGAGTAAAGCCATTCCATTTCCACTGCTATTTATTGTGTTACCTATTATTCTTCGGGAAGATTTATGTACTGTCATTAAATCCACACAAAAAAAGAAGGGACTTTCCAAAGTATCAGAAAAACTATTTAAGGATAAAAAAAACGATGATTTATATACCATCAACAAAAGTGCTATAGAATTGCGCCCTTTAACTTTGGACTCCTTTAATGTTGGCGTATCTGCAAAACTTTTTGCTATGGATATTTCAACTGCCCAAGTTTTTCCGATGACACAAGCAAAGAAACGTGGGCTATCCCCTTCAACAAAAAATTTGCTTGATGCTGCAGAAAAATTAGGAATATGGTGCTCAGAATTGAGCTTGC
>CAUEYG010000242.1 GCA_959021945.1 uncultured Eubacteriales bacterium
ACTTTCTCAACATTTGTACACAGTTTCATGGCTTCCCGGCGCATCTCGGCGCTCCCCAAGCGGCCCGGCGAGATGAAAAAGCCCCTGACTCTCAAAATATGAGAATCAGGGACGATGATTACCGCGGTACCACCCTGGTTGCAGCATAAGTGCTGCCTCTTCATTTCGGGGTCAAAGCTCCGAAGTGATTTTCACGGTCCGCTTCACCAGTACCCTCTCAGCCCAGGGGCACATCTCTGTAAGGATATTACACGGCGCTACTGTCTCCATCTACGCTCTGTCGTTTCATTTTTCATATACGCTGTTATTCTATATGTTGGGGAATGCAAAGTCAAGTAAGAAAATGGCCTGGGCAAAAAACAATTTTTCCCACTATTTTTCTGCTTTTCTGCAAAAAAAACGATAATCCGCTATTTTTTCCATTATAGCATTGATTTACCTCAAAATGTTTTCTATAATGGCAATGAGAATTTTATATTTGAGGAGGCGTTTATTTTGAAGCTGTTTCAAACACGAAAACAATTAGGCAAGGAAGGACGTCACTCGCTGGTACGCCGGATGGCCCTGTTGACAAGCCTTGTCTTTTGTATTTCTGTCATTGTGATCTTTATTTTCAACTTTTCCATTACGCGAGGTATTATCCACAATAATATGGAAGCTACTGTGACAGAAACCGTAAAATATTACGAAAGTGAAGTGGAAAGCTGGATGAACATACGCATTGACCAGCTGCAGTCGTTAAAACATTCTATTGAATCAATTCCCGCCAAAGAGCGTACAAAAGATCAGGTCAAAAATCTGATTGAAACCTCTACCAACTATGGACAGGATTTTGGCGTTACTTCCGATTATATCGTTTACCCGGATAAAACTATGATTTCCGGTGACGGATGGGTTCCTGAAAAAGGTTATGATGCCACCGAAAATGCATACTATCAAAACGCAGTAAGCGCTCAGGACCTCTCCATTACCACACCTTACGTTGATGCTACCACCGGGCAGTTTGTAGTCACCATATCAGCCCCAATCATGGACAACGGAACTTTATACGGTGTCATAGGCAGAGACCTTGCTGTAACAGAACTGAAAGAAATTGTTGATAATTATACCAGCACAGACGGTTCTTACTTGTACCTTCTTGATAATGAAGGAAATATTCTGAGCCACAAGAACGAACAGTTCCAGGCTTCGGCAGACCAAGTCGTAAATATAAAGGACGTTTCTATGGATGTGCTCAATGATGCAGTAGGAGTAACAGAAACCATCATTGGCAATGATTATGACGGTACTAAAAATCATTTTATGGCTATGACCGTGCCGGAAAGCAATTGGACCATTGGGCTTGTTTATCCTAACGAAATTATTGTAAAGCAGCTGGAAAGACAAATCGTTGTCAATCTTATCGTATTCATTGCCGCATTAGTTGTTTGTCTCTTTGTGATCATCACGATTCTGCGGAAAAAGTTATCGCCGATCCAGCAGGTAGTATCTGCTGCTGACCAAATCGAACAAGGTCATCTTCAAGTTTCTTTAGAAGTAAAAGGAAATGACGAAATTGGGGCCCTGGCCTCTACCTTCCAAAAAACCGCCGTCTATCTGCAGGGGGTAATCGGAGAAATTTCCAGGATTCTTGACCAGATCGCAAGCGGCAATCTTGATATCCATACCACCCACGAATACCGCGGTGATTTTTCCAGAATTCATGATTCTGTAGAAAATATTATCGGAAATCTCAATGAAGTGATCGGAGGAATTGATGATGCTGCTAATCAGGTTTCCAGCGGTGCCAGCCAAGTAGCGGACAGCGCCCAGCTCCTTTCCCAAGGGGCTGTCGAACAGGCGCAGCAAATTGACGATCTTGTTGAGGGAGTAGATCGGGTAACGGATACGGTCAATACCAACGCCCAAAAATGCGACCAAGCCGGCAAGGTTACAAATACGGTGGCGGAAAAATTAGAAGAAAGCAACCATCATATGCACGACATGATCACAGCCATGAACAAGATCAGCCATTCTTCTGATGAAATTGGAAAGATCATTAAGACGATTGAAGATATTGCATTCCAGACTAACATCCTTGCACTGAACGCTGCGGTGGAGGCAGCCCGCGCCGGAGAAGCAGGAAAAGGGTTTGCTGTTGTAGCTGATGAGGTTCGAAACTTAGCTGCCAAAAGTGCAGAAGCTGCCAAGAGCACCACACTGCTGATCGAAGCGTCTATTAGTGCGGTTGAAGAAGGAACACAAGTTGCTGACGAAACAGCCGCTTCTCTCACAGAAGCAGTTGAGACAGCAAAAGAAGTTGTAAAAGATATTGAGGAAATCGTAGTATTATCCAACGATCAGGCAGAAGAAATCAATCATATTTCCCAGGGAATCACAGAGATTTCCACGGTAGTACAAACCAATTCAGCCAGTGCAGAACAAAGCGCAGCCACCAGTCAGGAACTCTCAGGTCAAGCTCACACTGTGAAAGACCTGCTTGCAAGGTTCCGTACCAAACAATAAGCAAAAACAGAAAAAGGGCTTGTCATACTAGCGAAAAACTAGTGACATAAGCCCTTTTTATTTTAAGAAGCATAGAGAAACTATCTTCGATACTTAAATCCTTTTCCCAAATTCAGGTACAACAAGCATAAGACAATAGAAAGACAGCTTGCCAGCGGCGGTATGTATCCCATTTCCAGCAGAGTAACACCAGAGACTTTGCTGAGAAAATAAGAGACCGGGACCCTCACCCCAAAAGTGGCAATCAGGCTGTGCAGCAGAGAAAACAAAGAATACCCGCAGCCGCTGAAAAAGGAGTTCATACAGAAAATAAACGCGACCAGCATACAGTCAATCGTATAATTTTTCAGGTATAATCCAGCATTATAAATCACATCCTGGTCCTTGCTAAACAGCGTTGGCAGCCAATCAGGCCAAACTTGACAGAAGGCCCATATCAGCAGCCCAAATACAAAGGACAAACCAATGCCTACCCATAGGCTCTTTCTTGCCCTGTCCATCCTCCGGGCGCCCACATTCTGCGCAGTCATTACTGCAACAGCAGATGCAAAGGAAGTTGGCACCAGCATGGCAAACACAATAATTTTCTCATCAATGCCTACAGCTGCCGAAGCCACCAGACCCATAGTGTTAATAATGGCAGTAATAATCAGAAACGATACATTTACCAGGGCATCCTGCACTGCAATAGGGCTTCCAATCTTTAAAATCCGCAGGGCCTGTCCCCCATGAAACCCAATATACCTCTTTGTAAAATTAACAGGCAGGCCCTTTTTCATCATATAAAAAATGGCTGCCACAAAACTGACCCCCTGGGCAACTACAGTAGCCAAAGCTGCACCGGCTGCCCCCATATCAAACACTGCTACCAAAAAAAGATCCAAACCAATATTGATTACACAAGCCAAAGCAATAAAGTACAGAGGTGTCTTAGAATCTCCGAACCCGCGGAATACACCGCTTACCCCATTATATCCTACAATAAAAGGTACACCAAAGGAACAAATCGTAATATATTGAATCGTATAGGAAAACGCTTCCTCTGGGGTCTGCATAACCTGCGCAATCGGTTTGACCAGGAGCAACATTGCACCGGTTAAAACAACTGCAATCACCAGAAAAAGCGCTGCTAAATTTCCTACAGCAAAAGCCGCTGCCCGCTTCTTTCCGGCGCCCACATACTGTCCAATTACCACAGTACCTCCTGTACTGATGCCTAATACAATGCCAGTAATGGTCTGCATGACCTGTCCACCTATGGCCACAGCAGAAACCCCTGCAGAATCGGAAAACTGACCGACTACCAATAGGTCAACTGCTCCATACAGCGCCTGCAAAACACTGGCCAGCAAAAAAGGCGCTGCAAAAGCCAGGAGCGTAGGTGCGATTTTTCCTTCAATCAAAGCTCTTTCGTTTTTCATACTTCCTCCATATCAGAAAAAAAGCTGGACAGCATAAAATTGTCAGCTGGAATCATTGCCATTTTTTTATCAATTGAGGGAGAATTTCATAAACATCTCCTACGATTCCGTAATCAGCTGCTTTAAAAATCGGAGCCTTTGGATTCTTATTAATCGCTACAATGATGGAAGACTGCTTTATCCCGGCCAAATGTTGATTCATACCGGAAATTCCGCAAGCAATATAAAGATCAGGAGCCACCGTTCTTCC
>CAUEYG010000243.1 GCA_959021945.1 uncultured Eubacteriales bacterium
GGAAGCGCTACTGCAGATGCCCGCAAATCTCCAAACTCCCTGTATAGTGAAGAGTTTGCTACATTCAGTAAAGATGAAGTATATAATCAGAGCGATGCAGATGGTTTCATCAACCTCTTCTCACTGCCGCTGAAAATCCGTGCAATCCAGAAACAGAACAAAGAAGGAGGAACAAAAGCGCATGAAACTTTGGAAAGGAAGGTTCTCAAAGGCGGCGACTTCGTCCGCTGATGAGTTTAACGCATCCATTGAATTCGATCAGAGGCTGTACAAGGATGATATTAAGGGCAGCATTGCCCACGCCTCCATGCTGGGCAAACAAGGCATCATCACAAAAGAAGAAGCTGATCTGATCATCAAAACTTTAAAAGAAATCGAATCTGATATTGAAGCGGGAAATGTTGAATTTACCATTGAATCAGAAGACATTCATATGAATATTGAGTCTCTGCTCACAGAACGAATTGGGGCTACAGGCAAAAAGCTACATACTGCCCGCAGCAGAAATGACCAGATTGCAGTAGATATCCGTCTCTATTTAAAAGATGAGATTGCTGCCATCAACAATCTCTTAGCCCAACTGATGGAGACCCTTACTGATCTTGCACAAAAGCATCAGGACACAGTAATGCCCGGCTACACTCATTTGCAGAGGGCTCAGCCTGTAACACTGGCTTATCACCTGCTGGCCTATTACCAGATGTTCAAGAGAGATGCTTCTCGTTTCTCAGACTGTCTGGACCGTATGGACTATCTCCCCCTTGGGTCCGGCGCACTAGCCGGTACTACCTATGATACGGATCGGGATTTTCTAGCTCAGGAATTGGGATTCAAGGGCGTATGCCCCAATGCTATGGATGCGGTGGCAGACCGGGATTTTGCAGTAGAGTTTATCAGCTGCTGCTCCATTACTATGATGCACTTGTCCCGGTTTTGTGAAGAGCTAATTCAGTGGAGTTCTGTAGAATTCAGTTTTGTAGAAATCGACGATGCCTACTCTACTGGCAGCAGCATCATGCCGCAGAAGAAAAATCCGGATATGGCCGAATTAATCCGCGGGAAAACAGGAAGAGTTTATGGAGATTTAATCAGTCTCTTAACCATTATCAAGGGCCTGCCTTTGGCTTACAACAAGGATTTACAAGAGGATAAGCTGCCAGTTTTTGATGCGGGAGACACCCTGAAAGCTTCTGTCAATATTTTTACAGAAATGATCGCTACCATGAAGGTAAATGTGGACAAAATGGAACATGCGGCCAAATATGGCTACATGAACGCCACGGATGCAGCGGACTACCTGGTGACAAAGGGCATCCCTTTCCGGGACTGTCATGAAATCATTGGCAAAATGGTCCTCTACTGTATTGAAAAAGGCATTGCCATTGAAGAGCTGTCCATGGAAGAGTTTAAATCCTTCTCTGATAAATTTGAAGAGGATATTTACGATAAGATCGCAATACGCAGCTGCATAAAAGCAAAGAAATCTAGGGGTTCTACCTCCTTTGAAAGTGTAAAGCAGCAGCTTGAGGATATCAAAAAATGCAAATGACAGAGATTGTAATGCTCTGCCATTGAAAACAAGTTTTCGTATTAATGAGGAGCGACTGTATGAGATAAAGTTCCCTGCAGTCCGCTCCTTTTTTATCTGTTTTGAGAGCCCGCTCATCCTTAAGAGCCTTCTCATCTGCTTTGGCTCTTACCGCCCCCCTTGGGATTTAAATGTCTTCTGCCGCATCATTTTCTACAATCTGCAGCACTTGCGCCATTTTGTTGTACTCAGCCCGTTCCAGCCCCCAGAAGAAAAGCATATCATCTTTATCCTTTAAGCATTCTGTCATGGTCATGATATATTCTTTTCGGTTGTAACCCAGCATAACAGGAAGAAAGCCTTTTTCCTCCAGATAATAGTTCATGGCCAGCCGGGCCATTACTTCGCTGTATTCTTCAAAGGGATGTAGCTCCATAATGCCGCAGTGGATTCTCGAAGCACTTCGTATTTCATTGGCGCCATACTTGTAGGCTTCCTGCAGCAGGCTGCTCATACGGCGCTCCAGTTCAGAAGCATGAGGCGGCACGTGTTTAAAATCTACAACAGTAGGGTTGGATTTTCGAAAAGCCGAAGGAGAACCGGTTAAGGCACTGTGGAATTTTAACAGCAGTTTTTTGTCCAAACTGTTTTTTAATGCCAGAGAATCTCGCATTAGGTCCAAAGTGTTCATATAGTTTTTAATAAAAACACATTCCTTCAGAGCGGCAGATCTGGGAATATCTCCTTCCATCATCCCTTCTACCTCTCTCCGTGAAAGGTCCGTTCCATCCAGATACAATCCCCCATATATATAATCCAGTTCATTAAGCCTTTTCAGTTTTATAACGGTTTCCTGTTTAAGGGGTTTTCTCAGCCCTAAATCCACTTTTTGTTTTAATAATTCCTGGTACATGGTACCTCCCTCTCTTTATTATACTCAGTTTACCATAGAAACAAAATTTTCGCTACAATTCCTGAAAGGAACACAAAATTTCACTGGCTTGCATATACCTGCGCTTGCGCATATAATAATAGCAGAAGTATGGAGGTCAAGCTATGGTTATATTGCCAACTTTTTTTTATGATGTAAATCTGTTTTCTACTGCCCTGCGGCTGATACTTGCAGTATTGCTCGGAGGAATCATTGGGCTGGAACGAGGCGTCAATCACCATCCCGCCGGCTTTCGTACCCATATTTTAGTATGTGTGGGAGCAGCTTTAGCAATGTTGACCAACGAATATATTTGTCAGGTTTACGGTACCGGCGATCCGGCTAGATTAGGCGCTCAGGTCATTACGGGGGTAGGTTTTTTAGGAGTGGGAACGATTCTTGTAACCGGAAGACATAAAATCAAAGGCCTGACAACTGCTGCAGGATTATGGGCTTCTGCATGTCTGGGACTGGCTCTTGGCATCGGTTTTTACTCAGGCGCTGTGATTGCTGCCATGGTCATTTATGTCAGCCTTGCACTGCTGCCTAAAGTAGAAAATTATTTTTACAAACGTTCCAGAGCCATTGATTTGTACATTGAGATTGATTCTATTCAAAACTTTCGTTCTTTTATAAAATACATCCGATCCATTGACGCCGCTTTTTATGAAACCCATTTAAGTCAGGCAAATCCTGTTACCCAGGGAGGCATTGCTTTTCATCTCTCTATGATCCTTCCAAAAGATCTGGCGCACAATCAGGCAATTGACCGGTTTAGCCAGCTGGAAGGCGTTTATTTAATCGAAGAAATTTAATGTATAACATTTTTTAATCGGGTTAATGTATGTATATAGAAGCTTAATAAGAAGGAGATAAAGTATGAACAGAGATGATTATGTTTGCATTTGCAAATCCGTATCTTATGGTACAATTGAAGATGCTATTAATAATGGCGCGCAAACTTACGAGGATATTTTGGAAGAAACAGAAGCCGGTTCTGTCTGCGGTGGCTGCATCGAAAGAATCGAAGAAATTCTGGACCGGCTAGTAATTAAATAGGTCTAAAAATAAAAAAAGTGGATGCTGCCTGATTCTTAGTCATATATGAGCATCCACTTTTGTTTTGTCGCCTTACGGTTTACGGTCAGTGACCCTATTCTTCTTTTAAAAATCCTATTTTTCCTCTGGCAGCAGCATATTTGAACATTTCCACATCGCCAAAGTCCCCTTCCACAGGACGCAGTCTCATCTTGGCCTTGATTTCTTCATATGGCATTGTTGGGAGAAAAACAATTTCATAATCGTGCTGAAAGGTCAGCTGTACAAAATCCAGGATTTCATCATCACTGAATCCTTTTTCTAACGATACGTTCAACCGTACACGCAGCTGCTGGTCCACCGCTTTATTGATCCCTTCCACAACTTGATTAAGATCCTTCCCGTCATTGCTTTTCTTATAACGGGTATGACGCATGGTGTTTACGTCTATGGTCACGCCTGTTAGCCCGGCTTTTTTTAATTTTTCCGCCATAAAAACCAATTCCTGACCGTCTGTTTCTACTATGATTTCTTCATTTTCCAGCTTTTTTATAATGTCTGTAATACCTGTCCGCTTTAGAGGCTCCGCACCTGTAAGAAGGACGCTTTTTTCGCCTTTTGCCATTTCCAGTATCTGGTCCTTGGAAGGACTGTTATCCTTTAATTCTAT
>CAUEYG010000244.1 GCA_959021945.1 uncultured Eubacteriales bacterium
GTGAACATATTTTGAGGATCAATGACTTGGAGATTAATATTGAGCGTCATCAAGTCAAAGTCGGCGATCATTTTATTGATCTGACGCTAAAAGAATTTGAGTTACTCTGTTATTTGGCGGAAAACAGAGGACATGTTTTAACGCGCGACCAGCTGCTGGACAAAGTATGGGGTATTGAATATGCAGGAGAAACTCGAACGGTAGATGTACATATTCGGTATTTACGCAAAAAGTTAGGTCAGAATGGAGACGAGGAAAAGTATATTGAAACCATCAGGGGCAAAGGATACAAGATAAAATGAGGAACAAATTTATAGCAGCTGCAACAGAGATTGTTGTCTTCAATTTACTGGCGCTGTTTCTTGTATACAAATTATTTATTGTGGTTCGGTTAAAAACTGCTTACTCCATTGAAGCTGACGAAGCGATTGTCAGAAGTGGATTATGGATTTTTGTGGCTGTTTATACAATTGGCATGGTTTTGATTGGATGCCATATATACTTTAGTATGATTAAACCTGTGGGAAAGGTTCAACAGGAATTAAGGAAAGCTGCAGAGGACAGTAAAAAAGCGGAGATTATCAGAAAAGAATTTGTGGCAAATGTCAGCCATGAATTAAAAACACCGCTGACCTCCATTTCAGGGTTTATTGAAACATTGCAGCAAGGTGCAGCTGAAGATCCTGAAATTAGAACCAGGTTTATTGATATTATTGCCATTGAAACTTCTCGCTTAAAGCGATTGATTGAGGATTTACTGGTCTTGTCTGATATAGAAAACAGGAAAGAATCCAGCGATGCTCAGGAATTTTATGTAAAAGAAGCCATTGAGAAGACCATTCAGACCTTGGAGCCAATTGCAGATGATAAGAATGTTCGTTTAATTCCCAATTTGCAGCAAGATGCCTGTATCTTTGGCAGTCAGGACCGTTTTCGGCAGATGATGGTTAATTTGATTGAAAATGCCATTAAATACTCAGAACCAGGAAACAGGGTATGGATTGAGGCTAAAAGGGTTGACGAAAAGACGCAGGTAATGGTCAAAGATGAAGGTATCGGCATTGCGGAAGAGCATTTAGATCGACTTTTCGAACGTTTTTACAGAGTTGATAAATCTAGATCAACAAAAGCCGGAGGCACAGGCCTAGGCTTATCGATTGTGAAACATATTGCCGCACTGTTTAATGCAGAATTGTGTGTAGAGAGTAAAGTAGGGGAGGGAACGACATTTTATGTGACTTTTGAAAGGTAGGACAATATATGGAACAACTTGACTTTTTAGTTAGCGACTTGGCATTAATTCTTGTAGTAGCCGGAATTGTTGCGCTGATCTTTAAAAAGATTAATCAGCCAATCGTTTTGGCATATATTGTAGCAGGATTTTTGATCAGTCCTAACTTTCTCTATCTTCCTACAGTTGTAGATGTGGAAGATATTCATGTCTGGGCCAATATTGGGATCGTTTTTCTCATGTTTGGTCTTGGACTGGAATTTAGTTTTAAGAAGATCGCAACTGTTGGAGGAAGCGCCTTTGTGACAGCAATGACGGTTATGACGGCCATGATTTTAATCGGCTTCGCTGTAGGACAGCTGTTAGGATGGTCAAAGATGGACAGTATCTTTTTAGGCGGTATGCTGTCCATGTCTTCTACCATGATTATCTTAAAAGCATATGAAGAATATAAATTAAAAAAGGAAAAATTTGCCCAATTAGTATTAGGGACCTTGGTCCTGGAAGATATTGGCGGAATTTTTATGATGATTATTCTTTCTACAGTAGCAGTCAGCCAAGAGACATCAGGGCTTGATGTCTTTAAAAATATAGGAATGCTGCTGTTATGCTTAATTATTTGGTTAGTATTAGGGATCTACCTGATTCCTACGTTTTTGAAAAAAATAGCAGACCGCATTAATGATGAACTGTTATTAATTGTTTCGATAGCCCTTTGCCTGGGGATGGTTGTGATTGCTAATTTGATTGGCTTTTCTTCAGCATTGGGAGCATTTCTGGCAGGTTCTATTTTGGCAGGTACTTTACAGGCCCATAGAATCGAAACCATGGTTAAACCTATTAAAGATTTATTTGGGGCAGTATTTTTTGTGTCAGTAGGTATGATGATAGAACCTGGACTGTTGGTGGAATATTTGGGTCCAATTTTACTGATAACAGTTGTAACGATTTTGGGACAGATGACCTTTGCAACTTTAGGAATTTTAGTTTCTGGTCAATCTCTGCATACAGCCATCAGAGGTGGATTCAGTATGGTGCAGATCGGTGAGTTTTCCTTTATTATTGCTAGTTTGGGAATGTCCCTTGGGGTCATTAGCGAGTTCCTTTATCCCATTGTAGTTTGTGTTTCTGTAATTACCACATTTACGACACCAATTTTTATAAAGAGATCAGAGAACGTTTATAAGTTTGCTAGCAACCATTTATCCCCTAAGATGTATAAGTTTTTAAATCGCCATACATCGGACCAGCAAAGCAGCAGAGATAAAGATTGGGACTGGCGTCGTTATATTGAACGTTTTTTCATTCGCACCTTTATATGCGGTGCAGGGCTCTTTCTTATTTATATAGGAGGAACCAGATTTCTCTTCCCCTTTATACAAAAGTATGTATCAGGGATTATGGCAAATATTGTTTCCTCTATTATAATATGTCTTTTTATGATACCGTTGATTAACATCATGTGTTCTAAAAAAAGCGTACTTTATACGAAGCTATGGTTAAAAAATCAAACGAACCGAATGCCTTTGCTAGCCTTTAATGGAATGCGCCTTCTTCTATCCTGCGGCTTTGTTGTCGGTACTTTGAGAAAACTGTTGCATCTTCCTTATTTTCCTTTAGTTATTCTGTCTTTGGCAGCGATTATCTTTATTGTCAAATCCGACTATATTAAGGGGAAAACCTTAAAAATGGAGATGCGTTTTGTGGAGAATTTTTATGAGACAACGCTGGCCAGGCAAAGAAAAGAACGGGGTATAAAAGGTGAGTATCATTGGCTTGATGAATCCTTTTATATGGTACAGTTTCGTGTAACGGAGACGATTAAAGAAAACACAATAGTAGAATTTTGTCAAAGCCGTTTTTTCCATGTTACGATTATTAAAGTCATTCGAGATGGCAAACATATCAATATGCCTAACGGAAAATATCGTGTCATGAAAGGGGATATTATTCATGCCATAGGAACGAAAAACGAAATAGAGGCTTGTATTCTCATGCTTGAGAAAGCAGAACATATTCAAGAGCCTGAGGAGCCAATGGTGACTTTGCGAGAGTATATTTACGGCCAGATTTTTTATGAAATCGAACCGGAAAAACAAATTATCTGCTGTCCGATTCAAGTGGAAGCAGGTTCTAATCTTATTAAGAAGTCAATTAAAAATTCGGGCTTTCGGCCTAAGTACAAGGGCTATATCCTAGGAATAGAAAGAGGTATGCTTCCGATTGTAAACCCGGATATTAATATGGTGATTGAGGAAGGAGATCTTCTCTGGGTAATCGGTACTCAAAAAATGGCAAATAGTCTATTAAAGGCAGACTTTTTAGATGAAGAAGAATAATAGTATGTTAGTAAATGGACAGCAAGTTAATTACAAATGAACTTGCTGTCCATTTATAATTAACTTGCTGTACGGAAAAAAGTATGTTATAATATTCACACAATTGGTTGTTTTCCTAATTAATTTTAAGAAAGGTGGGATGTGTTTGAATGCATTACTGGAAAAGATTAAGGAAGTATTTGTTTCGGTCTTACCTGTCACTCTTATTGTACTAATCCTGAACTTTACCTTAACCCCAATGCCGGACAGCATGGTTGCTCGTTTTCTATTTGGTGCTTTTCTCATTATCGCGGGCCTTGCTGTTTTTCTTTTAGGTGTGGATCTGGGGATTACTCCCATTGGAACCTTAATGGGTTCTGCTATTACAAGGAGCAACAAAATTATGATTGTTGTTCTGTCAGGATTAGCTTTAGGCTTTTTTATCTCTGTTGCTGAGCCTGATCTTCATATTCTTGCAAATCAAGTGGATCGAGTAACAGACGGCGTTATTTCAAAGATCAGCATTGTCATTGTCGTATCCATTGGCATTGCAGTTATGCTCAGCTTGGGGCTTGGGAGGATTGTAAAGGCCTTACCTTTACACAAATTATT
>CAUEYG010000245.1 GCA_959021945.1 uncultured Eubacteriales bacterium
CCAGTTCTTTCTAATTCTTTCAAAAAACTTTCTGTTTTTTCATTCTACTCCATCATCAATGGCTTGTCAACATACAGGAATCCAATAGCATGTTTTACGGTGCGAATCGTTTATCTAACTTGAGGAATGCTGGTTCTTTTTTTGCTTCTATACTGCTGCATGAGACCCTTGAAATGCACACGTCACTTCTAATAATTTGTTTCCTTGGATAGTTCAAGTGCGGACACCCTGGTTCCAAGCATCATAATCCCATGCTGAAGCCTTTTTATTAAACAATTCCCATCCAACTCGGAAAGACCTCAGCTGCCAAGGATCTTCTCCGAGAAAAGAAGAGGATCTAACTACTCTGACCAGCCGTTTGGCAGGCTAATCATCTTACCATTTCAAACTTTGACCTAACTTTTCTGAAAGCTGCTTTACTTTTTCAAATGAATTCAATTCCTCTTTACACACAATATACTCCATTAAGGAGGTGTCCTCATTTTTATTATATTGTTTAAGCGCCTGACGGTATTTTGATTTTGGGCTGATTGAAATAGGCAGCAAACCGTTATTGATTAAACTGATTGGGACTCTGAGTTTTCTTTTCCTCGTCTCTGATTTTTCCTTTAGCTCATTTCTCTTTTGAGAGAGTTTTTTCCGCTCATTCTCATAAGCACCAGACATCTTCTCAAAGCGTTCATCGGAAATCTTGCCAAGTGCGTTCTGCTCAAAGAGTTTCATAATCACATTGTCAATTTCTGAAATTCGTCTTTCCGCTATTTCCAAGTCCTGCTCGAATTGCTTGATTTTCTGACAGCCGTCTTTTTCACTCAACTCGTACATTTCTTGAATGAACTGAATAATATTATAAGCATCATATTCTTTGCCATTGTGTGTATAAGAAAATGCAAAGACCGGATTTCCATACTTTATGGCGTGTTCCGATAAATAGACCTTGGTATACAAAACGTTCGGTTTTGACCGGTCATAGCTGAAGTAGAAATGGTATTGTAAACACTCATATCCCCCCATATTGCAGGTAAAGACAAAGCAGTGCTGCAAACAGGCTTAACATACGGGCTGTAACGGCTGGCTTTTTTCTTATGTGCTTCATTCTCTTAGTGGGGAAGAAAAATATCTCCCACAAGGATTTCCTGCAGTTCTTTCCTCATTTGATGGGCCAAACGGATCGTCCGCACTGTACCGCCTTTTTCCCGCCGCAGGGCAGCCCTCACATGGTTTATTTCTTTTTGTGGTATATCCCGGTGTCCGGTGACACAGCATGTCTTTTCTATCATCGGTCTAACCCCTCCATTCGGTAGATTAAAACTTTTATTCTCAATATTATAATAGGGTAATCACAAGCTGTCCAATCCGTGAGCCTTTGGAAACGGTATGAGGCCGGTTGCTTACATTACTTAAAATCGCATGGATTTCTCCCCGGTAGCCGGAATCAATGGGCGGCAGTTCGCAGACAAGTCCTTTGGCCGCCATGCTGGTGCGTGCAAACAGCGCCGGGCTCAAACTAAAAAGCTCCTGCCAGATTTTTAAGAGTACAATCCTGGGCTCGTCCGTATTGCGCCAGGAAACGCCTGCTTGCACCTACAATGGCAACGGTAATCACGGAAAACTTCTGGACCGTTGGGTGGGAAAGGCTACTGATCGCAGATAACGTGTCGTCACTGAATGACTGTTCATAAAACGCCAACAGATCCTCCATCGTGGAAATCTTATGCCCCCTTTGGGTAAGTCTGGCCGCAAAGACCATATTTTTTTCCGCCTCTTTCACAGCGGAACAGTTCAAAATCTTAATTTCAATTCGCTTAATCGGTATCGCCCTCCTTTACAATGGCTTTCAGCAGAAACAGATAGTTTAAGCTGTCTGTGATTTTTTCATCCCATGTGCTTATGCTATAATGAGTTCCATCGTCAAACACTTTGTTGACTCCATTTTGTGTGATATGGCATCCCTCCTTTGGACATAGAAAAACCCGGCTACTCAAAATCGAATAGTAGGGCTTCGTGTTTATGTATGAAATGAAAGTGCGTTGATTTCCTTTTCCAGCTCCCTGACTGCGGACATTACCGTCTCAAAGTCTGGAATGTCGCCATAAAGCATATCTTTCATAGCTTCATAGTCTGCCAGCAGTGCAGGAAAACGGTACTCCGGTGGGAGCAGTTTCAGGGTTCCTGGCACGGCCTCCGCATATTTCGCCCATGCCCGCGGATAGAATTTCATTTTGAAATCCACAACCTTTTGAAGCAGGTCACGGTGAGCAAAAGCGGATTCTTTTACGGTTGTCGTAGACATCCGGTACAGGTCATAATAGTGTCTGGAATACCGCTGCGGCATTTCCAGATGTTCCGGTCTGTTTGCTTCATGGTGGAGAATGGTCGCTTTTTCCCAAAAAGTACGCTCTGGTGCAACAGTAAGAATGCCCGTGGCTTTCTGTTCAAAAACCCCAGGATAATACCGGACCGCATAAGGTTCAATCTCTGCCATCTTTGCCGGGGTCCATGCCGCCAGAGCACCGATTTCCAGCCGGATCACCTGCAGCGTTGCCGCATTCGTGAATAAGTGAGGATAAGCAAAGATAACCGTCTGTTTATCCTTTTCATCTATGTAGACATTTGCCTCACGCCCAAGTTCCTGCGACAATCCATCCTTAATTGCCGGACAGAAAGTTTCTGCAAGAAATACTTCCGCACGGGCATTGGCCTCTTTATTAAATGCGTCCTGTTTGGTATTGGAACGTTTCTCCCAGGGTTCCTCTTTTTGGTAGCCCAGCACCCGCCAGTCTAAGATCAGGTCAATATCTTCGGAGAAACGGCTGATTAGATGAAATGCTTTTGATAAGCTGGTGCCGCCCTTAAAGGTAATGGAATCTTTCCAGGGTGAGCGGTGAAACAGATAATCCAGGGTAAAGCACACCCAAAAATCTTTTTCCACAATCGCATCATGTAGCCCCATTTTATCTGCTGTGTTTCGGAACAGCCTCCGCTTATCATTGTCTGAAAACCTTGCAATATTTTTCATTTCTGCTGTACCTCCCCAGCAATCTGCCGTATTGCATTGTAAACCCAGTCCGTGGATTCTGCTGCTTCTCTTAACATAACAGATTTATCTTCCTTACTCAACCGGGAACTAAGTGCCTGAATGGTTTCGGAAGTGACATTTGCTTTTCCCAGCGTTTTTAATGCCTGAATCACAAGTGCTGTCATGTAGGAAAGCCCTGTGATCTCTTTGTTGGTCCGGTGCTTAAATTCAATCTTCGTAGAGTTCCACTCATAGGTCTTATACGGGCCGTCACTGATATAGGACCAGACCGCTGTTACCTGTGTAGAAAGTCCTAACAGGTTCAGTGCCGTATTCCCACAGGGGGCAATCGTCCAGTGGTAATTACGGGCCAGCGCTTTTGCCACTGCCTCCGGGTCTGCCGCCACATATTCTTTTAGCATCTCGCTGTATTCCGGTTTTTCATAAATACCTTTCAAAATTCTCCGAAGGGTACCCGTTTTCGTAAGCCTGTTCAGGTTGCGCCTTATCGTTTCCGTATCAGCAATGTCCGCAAAATCTGAATTGACAAAAACAGTTCCTTCTAAAGCATTTCCAATTCGCTCCTGTATTTGTTTGGAATATCCACTTGCCATCATGCCGACCTCCTTTGTCCCGAATATTATATATTATTCGGGACAGTTTTTCAATAGATTTTGCAATTCTTATTTTTAGTATTACCAAGAGAGGCGAATCTATGCATCTGGTTAAAAAATCTTTTTGTCCTGTTTTTTATATATTATTCGGGACAGTTTACGCACTCGGCAGATAAATCCAGTCGTGCATCAGGCACACGCTGGGAGGTGACGTGTAATGGGAAGTGCCTGAAGTTCGATGTATATTACATCCACTGGATTATTAAATGCAAACTGTACCGCACTCATTCCGTCATCCAGGGGGATTACAACACCAGTATTTAAAAAGCACTTTACCGTATTTTCTTTGGTACATACCAGAACAAAGTACCTTTCCATAAAAATAAACCCTGTAATATGGCACGGTTATCGTCTTACTGTCCATATATAGGGTTCATTTCATTTTCTATCTTTGCATATGTAAACTCTCCGCCAGGCGAAGTAAAAGGAGAAATATAGGAACATTCCTGCCTTACTCTTCAG